>NZ_JBYVMF010000039.1:0-40845 GCF_058145095.1 Pseudomonas sp. MDV22-iso1 | reverse complement strand
AGTTGAGCGGTGACCTGAAAGTCCCTGAAGACCAGGTCAAGTCGCTCCTGCTGGTCCAGAAAGGCCAGGTGTTTTCGCGCAAGCTAATGAGCACTACATCCGAACTGATCACACGTCGCCTGGGTAACGAGGGTTACACCTTCGCCAACGTCAACGGCGTACCGGTGCCTCACGACGATGACAACACCGTCGACATCACCTTCGCGGTCGATCCGGGCAAGCGTGCTTACGTGAATCGCATCAACTTTCGCGGCAACACCAAGACTGTAGACGAAGTGTTGCGTCGTGAAATGCGTCAAATGGAAGGGGGCTGGGCCTCGACCTACCTGATCGACCAGTCCAAGACCCGTCTTGAGCGTTTGGGCTTCTTCAAGGAAGTCAACGTCGAAACGCCGGCAGTGCCAGGTGTCGATGATCAGCTTGATGTGAACTACAGCGTTGAAGAACAGGCTTCCGGTTCGATTTCCGCCAGCGTTGGTTTCGCTCAGAGCGCCGGTTTGATCCTCAGTGGTTCGATCACCCAGAACAACTTCCTGGGTACCGGTAACAAGGTCAGCATCGGTTTGACCCGCAGTAAATACCAGAGCCGTTATAACTTCGGTTATGTCGACCCGTACTGGACCGCTGATGGCGTGAGCCTGGGTCACAACATTTTCTACAGCGCGACCGATTACAGCGATTACTATAAAAACAGCGCTACCTACTACGCCATTGACAGTTATGGCGCCGGAACGACGCTCGGCTACCCGATCAGTGAAACCTCTCGCTTGAGTTTCGGCCTGTCAATGCAACACGACAGTATCAAGCCGGCCACCTATAGCGCCGATGAGATCTACGACTTTATTCAGCGCGAAGGTAAAGAATTCAACAATTTCAAAGCCAGCCTCGGTTGGTCGGAATCGACGTTGAACAGAGGCCTGCTGGCCACCCGCGGCCACTCGCAGAACCTGAACATGATGGTGACGGTGCCTGGCAGCGACTTGAGCTTCTACAAAATCGATTACACCGGGCAGACCTTCCTCCCGATCAGAAGCTCCACTTCGCTGCGTTTCCATACCAGACTCGGATATGGCAATGGCTATGGCTCAACCGACAGCCTGCCCTTCTATGAAAACTACACCGCCGGCGGCGAAGGTTCAGTGCGCGGGTTTAAAAGCGGTACCCTCGGACCGCGCAATACCCCGGCCACCGGCACTTATGCCAGCGCCGGCCAAGCGTACTACTCCGACCGGGATACCGAAGCACTGGGTGGTAACATCTTGATCACCGCTGGGGTGGAGTACCTGTTCCCGATGCCCTTCATCAAAGACACCAGATCCTTGCGCACCTCTTTGTTCTGGGACGTCGGCAATGTCTTCTCGGACAAGTGCAACCTGAGCACCTCCCAGGGCTGCGACGGTATTGATCTCAGCAAAATGGCCAGCTCAGTGGGGGTCGGCCTCACTTGGTACAGCCCGCTGGGGCCCTTGAGCTTTAACCTGGCGCTGCCGGTTCGAACGCCTGAGGATGCCGACAAGCAAGTGTTCCAGTTCTCCCTGGGACAGACGTTCTGAGCCGCGGATATGGCCATGAGCAAAGCCAATATTCACACAGTGGGAGGTACTGTTTTCCCTAAGGTCTTCCCAAGCCCTCTGCCCTGAGAGACTAGATACAGCCCGGCCCCTCTCCCTCACTTGATCCTGAAATGAAAGGTATTGCGCACCGACGGCACGGCAACGGCCACACCGTCGACGATGCGCGGCTGATAACGGAAGGTTTGCGCGGCCGCCAGCGAGGGACGAATGAACAAGGGGTGGCAGCCGTCCAGCACCTTGGGATTTTCGATCTGGCCCTTCGGGTTGACGGTGTATTCGACGGAACAGTCGCCCTCGATATTTTTGTCCAGCGCCCGTGCCGGATACTCCGGCGCTTCCTTGCTCAGTGGTAGGTACTGACGGCTATCCGCAGCGGCTTGTTGCCGGGCGCGCTCGGCGTTCAGCCGGGACTGCTCCGCTTGTTGCGCTTGCTGTTGCGCCTGGCGCTGCTGTTCTGCGGCTTGCTCGCGCACTCGAGAGGCCTGTTGCTGACGTTGCTGCTCGGCCAGTTGTTCGCGCTGGCGCTCTTCGACACGCTTGCGCGCCAAGGCTGCCTGCTCGAGCTTGCGCGCCTGGATCTGCGGGTCGATCTGCGGCTTGGCCGGTTCAACCGGCACACTCGGCGTCACGGCGGCTGGGGCCGCGACCACAGGTTCGGCCACTGGCATGGGTGCGGGTTCTGGCGCAGGCGGCTGCACCGTCGGCGCCACCATCACCAACTGTGTGGTCATGACGTTCGGTGGTTTTACTGCTGGCACTTCGGGGGACCAGTTGTTGATCAACAACAGCACCACGACGCCATGTAGCGCCACCGCCAGCCCCGCCGCAAAGCTGTGCTGCCAGAGGTCGCTGCGCTTCATCGATGTCCACCCCCCGGTCGCCAGCGGTGTAGTGTCGTGCAGGATCATCGTGGTCATTGCGGGGCCTCGGTCACCAGCCCTAGGTTGCTCACGCCGCCCTGTTGCAACGCCGCCATGGCCGCCACGACACTGCCGTAACCGGCGTCCTGGTCCGCTCGGATATACACCTGCGTGTCCTGTCGCTGGGCGATGATCTGCTCGACCTTGGCGCGCAGTTCATCGAGGCCCACGGCGCTGTCGGTCTGGTGTTGGGTGTCGAGTTCACCGCCGAGGTTCCAGTAATAGCCGCCCTCGGCTTTCACCGACAGCGTGAGGATCTGCTGGCGCGTGTCGTTGGCCAAGGCCTCACTGGCGACCTTGGGCAATTCGATTTTCACGCCTTGGGTCAGCATCGGCGCGGTCACCATGAAGATCACCAACAGCACCAGCATCACGTCGATGTAAGGCACCACGTTCATCTCGGCCTTCGGCCCATGTTTGCGTTGCGGCCTGACTAGCATCTCGTCTCTCCTTGAAGTCCGTTCAGGCCGCAGCGGCCAGGTTCAACGGCGCACCGTGCAACGTGCGGTGCAGGCGCACTTGCAGTTCGTTGCCGAAGGCGTAGTAGCGCGTGAGCAGGGTCTGGCTGCGCGCCGCGAAGCGGTTGTAGGCGATCACTGCAGGGATCGCCGCGAACAGACCAATCGCCGTGGCGATCAACGCTTCTGCGATGCCGGGCGCGACGGTAGAGAGCGTCGCCTGCTGCACTTGCGACAGGCCGATAAACGAATTCATGATCCCCCACACCGTGCCGAACAGGCCGATGTAAGGGCTCACCGAGCCAACCGTGGCGAGAAACTGCAGACCTTTTTCCAGGCGCACTTCCTCCTCGCTGATGGCGACGTACAGCGCTCGCTCGACGCCCTCTTGCACCACGTCGGGGTGGTGACCGGCTTGCTGTTTCAAGTGACAAAACTCTTGAAAACCGGCGCGAAAAATGGGCTCGATACCGGCGTCCACGTCCTTGACCTGTGCCGTTTCGCGCAGCAATGGCAGCAACTCAGATGCACTGCGAAAACGCTGCATGAAGCTGTTCAACCTGCGCTCGCGGCGGTGCAGCACACGGCTGCGCTGGATGATCAGGTACCAGCTGAGCAACGAGGCCAGCAACAGCGTGAGCATCACAGCTTTGACCAACAGGCTGGCATCGCTGATCAGCCCCCAGATCGTCATGTGTTCGAGCGTGGCCTGCATGGTGAAACTCCTTGTGAGGTGCCGCGCGAACGTTGATGCGCAACGGTCGCGAGGCTATTCGATGGAAAATTGATGACCGAATGATGACGGTCAGGATCAGGGCAGCTTCAGCGCCTGGACGACCTCGGCCCAGGGCACGAATTTGAAGTTCTGGGCTTGCTCGGGCATGCGTTTGCGGCCGTCCTGCACCACCAGCATGCCGTGACTCCAAGGGCCGCCGAGGTTGACCGAGGTCACCTCCAGGCCATCGGTTTCCGACGCGCCGTCGATGCCAGCCGCCGCGTTCAAACCGACCCGGAACGCGCCGTGACTGGCGTACGGTGGCTCGGCGTCGAGCACCAGGTAGCTGTCGTTGCCCTGACTCGACACCACCAGATAATCCCGCCCCGCGCTTTGATACAGCGCCAGACCTTCGACATCCGCCTGCAACTGCGCGCCGACCTTGATCACGCTGGTCAGCGTCGCCGGCTGATCGGCGCGCGCGTCCACGGCCCAGACCCCGACATCCTCCTCACCGAGAAACAGTCGTTGGCGCTGATCATCGGCGACACAGCCTTCCGGCTGGCTGTCGACCTTGAACTGGCGCACCAACTCACCCTGGGCCCGGCCATTCGCTGCACTGAGGTGGTACTGCAGGAAGGTGCCGTCCTTGTCGTTGGCGATCGCGTAGATCTCGCCGCTGGCCGGTTGAAACAGGCAGATGCCGTAGATGTCTTTGAGCGGCGTGGCCACTTCGCCGATGTCGCGCAGCTCGCCACTGCTGCGGTCGATGGCGAACAGGCTGAGGCTGTTGTGATCGCGGTGACTGGCCACCGCCTGGTCCACGGTCTGCTCGCCGAGCTTGAAGTGGGGTCGAACATCGACGTTGTTCAAGCGCCCGACCGGCAACTCCTGAAGCAGTTTTCCCTGCAGGTCATACGCCAACAGGCCCTGCTTTTTATTGGTGCCCAGCACCCGGCTGAGGGACGGTTGTTGCGGGTGAATCCAGATCGCCGGATCGTCCGCCGCATCTCCCTGACGGGCCACCGGATCGGTCTGAACACGCGCGGCCACGCTCGGCAACACCGGCGCCAGCGGAACCGGTTGGGCTTGCCAGTCGATCTGGCCCTGGTACACACGCCCGTCGGCATCGTCACGGACCAACACCTGCACACCTTTGTCGGTGTTACGCAGGGCCAGGCTTTCCGGTTCCTTCAGGCCGGTCAACGGCAAGGTGGCCTGGGCCGTCCAGCGCTCGCCCTGTTGCTGATACAGGTGCAGTTGCGCCGCTTTCGGATCGAGCCCGACGACGCCACCGGGGACCAACGCCAGCGCACCGGCGGTACCCTTGATGTCGCCGAAGGGGTCACGCATCGCTACGGGCGTGCGGGTCACATCGGCTTCCGCGTGTGCCGGGTACGCCCACCAACCGACGTTTTCTTCGTTGACCACCAGTTGATGCGCAGCGTCGTCGACCTGACAAAATTGCGCCGACGGCGGCAGCGGCACACTGCGGACCTTTTGCGCCTGGGCGTTCAGAACGTTGCCGTTACCCAGCAGCCATTGCTCACCCTTGCCCTCCTCGCCCACCAGAAAGACAAACAGGTTGCTGGCGTCGTCGCGGTACAGGCACAGGCCATTCACCCCGAAGTCCCGGGTCGGCAAATACAACGGCGTGCCCCACGTGCGCTTGGCCGAATCGAGGCCGACCACCAGCGCTTGCTGGCGGCTGGTGTCGAGGCTGGCAACGAACACCTGCTGCGCGGTGGCACGGCTGTCGAGGCTGCTGAATGCACCGTTCATGCGTGCCAGTTCGACGCCTTTGGCGTCCAGCAACAGCAAGCCATCACGGGGGCTGACCGCCAGGCGTTGATCGGCGGACAGGAACGCCAGTTCCTCGACCTTGAGGTTCGGCGCCCACGGCGTGAGCGTCAGGCCAGGCGTCGCCGCCAGGGTCGGGCCAGCGGCCAGGCTGATCATCGCCGCCAGCAGCCAGTGTGTGTGTCGCAAAGAAATAGTCATGAACAGGCAAAATCCTTGTTGTGCATCCGTCACGACGGCAGCACCAGGCTACCGTCCCGGCACTTAGAAGTGGGTGAAAGTCAGGCCGAGCTTGTAGGTCGGGCCGTACTCTTCGTATTGGCCGTTGTAGGAACGGTTGCCGGTGTAGACGAAGTACGACTCGTCGGTGAGGTTTTGCGCCTCGAAGCTCACTTGCAGGTTTTTCGTCAGCGAGTAGCGCGCACTGAAATCAACGAAGGTCTGGGCATCGACGTGCAGGTCGTGGGCCTTGTCGTTGATCGGGGCCAGCTCATAGAGGTAGTCCGATTTGTAGTTGGCCGACAGGCGCAGGCTGAGTTTGTCGTCTTCCCAACCGAGCATCAGGTTGCCGACCGTGTCCGACTGGTTCGGCAAATCGATGCTGCGCTTGAGGTTCGTGCCACTGGCCGCGTCGAAGCCTTCGATCTCGGCATCGGAACGACTGAAGGTAGCGTTAGCCCCGACCAGCAAGCCATTCCACGGCGCCGGCAGCCAGTCGAACTGCTGCGAGTAGGCCAGCTCCAGCCCGTAGAGTTTTGCGCTGTCACCGTTGGCAAAGGTGTGGGCTTCGGCGAAGTCCACCCAGGCGCCGGTGCCGGCCAGGTCGGTGTTGTAGACGAAGTTCTTAATGTCCTTGTAGAACACGAACGCCGAGACCGTGCCGGCACGTCCCATGAAGTGCTCGATACCGAGGTCGAGGTTGCTCGACTCCAGCGGATTAAGATCAGGATTGCCAAAGGTCGCCTCGTCGCCGTCGATGACAAAGCCCGGCGCCAATTGACCGAAAGTCGGGCGCACCACGGTCTTGGTCCAGGCCGCACGCACCTGGGTGTTCTTGTCCAGTTGGTAACGCGCATGCAAGCCCGGCAACCAGTGGTGATATTTACGCTTGGTGTCGGTGGCTTCGAACTCGCCATCGCTGACGCCGGTGCCTTTGGCATCGAACTCGGTGCCCTCGTAGCGCAAGCCGGCAATGAACCGCCAATCGTCGATGTCGAAGGTGTTCATCAGGTAACCGGCGTTGATGTCCTCGCTCATCTTGAAGTCGTTGACCGTCGATTCCACGGGGTCGTAGAAGTCGTCCCGGTTCAGCCCGCCGATCAACTGCTTGATCGCACCGCCGCTGATGCCGGGCCCGAACTGGCCGAGACGGTAATCCACCGAGCCTTTGCGGAACCGGCTGAGGTTGAGCTGTTCATCGTTGAACCCCAGGTCGTCGAAGTCTTCGTAGACCCAGGCGTCGAGGTCGTTGTCCTTGTTGCGCCGGCTGACCTTGCCGCCGAACTTGACCTGCGAGGCGTACCCGTTGAGGTCGTAATCCCGGGCCAGGTCCAGGCGCAGGTTTTTCTCGGTGTCGGTGGTGTTCTGTTTTTCCCAGTCGACTTTATCGAGGGTGAAATTGTTCGGGTCGTAGAACCCCTGACCAATGATCGGCCGTGGCTTGTCGTTGCTATAAAAACCGCTGTCGGTGAAATCGTCATTGGCATCGAACGCGGCGTTGGCGATGTGGCCGGGGCTGTCTTCACTGGAGCGGCTGTAACCGGCCTGACCGCCGAGGGTCCAGAGGCCGAACAGGCGTTCACCGCCCAACACGTAGGACTGAATTTCCTGGGTCTCTTCGCGCTGCTTGAGCTTGCGTTTGCCTTCGGCATCGCCCAGCTCGCCAGCCGCCTGCGGGTCGGCGAACGCGATGCTGGTGGAGTTGCGGGTCTCGCTGTCCTTGTAACGGCTGTACAAGGTGCGCAGGTAATAGCTGCTCAGGTCATCGGGCTTGTAGTCGAAGTTCAGGCCGCCGCCGGTGCGTTCCCGGCTGATGTCGTAGTCGCGCTGCTCGAATTCTTCCAGGCGCGCACCGCGCTGAAAATCCCAGGCGCCGCCGGTTTCGACGTTGTCCGAACCGAAGTCACGCTTCTGCCAGCTCAGGGCCGCCGCCACGCCAAAGTTATCGATGCCGTCGCCCAAGCTGAAACGGTCGCTCGCCGCGCCGGAAAATTTCGGGCTGGTCTGGTGGGTGTTCTTGTCGTAACTGGCCTCGCTACTGCCGGTGTAGAACAGACCCGGATGATCGAAAGCCGACAGGCTGCGCACATCCACCGTGCCGCCCAAAGAGTTGGCATCCATATCCGGCGTCAAGGTCTTGATCACCGACAGCGATTGCACCAGCTCCGACGGCAATACATCGAGGGCCACGGCGCGGCGTTCGCTTTCCGGCGACGGCACCAGCGTACCGTTGATAGTCACGCTGTTCAGGTCCGGGCCCAAGCCCCGCACGCTGACAAACCGCCCCTCGCCCTGATCACGTTCGACACTGACACCCGGCAGGCGCTGCACCGCTTCGGCGACGTTCTCGTCCGGCAACTGCGCCATGCCATCGGCATGCACCACGCTTTCGATGTTGTCAGAGCGGCGCTGCTCCTTGAGCGCCGAATTGATGCTCGCCGCCTGACCGACCACTTCGACATGCTCGACATTGGCCGTGGCGTCTGCGGCGCTCAACCGTTCGCTGACCAATGCCATGGTCAACGCCGTGAGCGTGAAACTGAAGATCCCGACGGTGCCGCGGCGCGGATGACTGCTGCGCTGGTCCATGAATGTCCTCCCCCAAAGAGTCCCTTAACGCCAGGCAAGTGGCCCGGCAACTGGGAGGGCAAGCTAGGCACGGGGCGTGACGGTTCTGTGACAGCACCGGGCAGCAAGCCCTTTAAACCGCCTGTTTGCCGGGCATTGGGGGTGGGAATGAGCTGAATTGACCTGCTGGCAATAACGGTGAGTCGGTCAGGCTCGCTGTCGGATGTGCGGACACCCGCGTCGGAACGCCGTTCGAAGCAAGGGAGCGCTCATGGGAACGCACGGCGCGGCGCGGAAAAACCAATTCACGGTGAGCTGATTCGACCTCCCCCCTCCCTTCGCGCCTCGTCACCCGACTGTCACAAACATCTGCTGTGCTGGCGCGCATCGCTTCCTCATCCAAGGACCGCTGTCATGTTCTCAGTGCTCAAGCCCCACCGTTGGAAACTCACCGCCCTGCTGCTGGCGGCCAACCTCGGGTTGCTGCTGCACCTGGCCTGCGGCGATCTGAAAACCGTCAGTGAGTGGGTCTGGCTGGACATCATCGGCGAAGGCGGCTCGGCGCTGCTGGCACTGGTCTGGCTGGGGCTGGTGCTCAAAAGCCGCCCCGCCGGACGGGTCACCAACTACCTGGCGCTGGGGCTCAGTTGCATCTTTTTCTCCTGGTGGATCGACAGCCTTGACGAGTTCATCCGCCTACCCGACAGCATCACCTGGGATCACTGGCTGGAGTCCGGGCCGATGCCGGTGGGCATGATTCTGTTGACCATCGGCATCTATCACTGGCATCGCGAACAACTGGCGATCAGCGCACAAATGGAGAAACGCGAGCGGCTGTTTCGCGAACACCGACTGTTCGACAAACTCACGCCGCTGGGCAGTGCCGACTACCTCAAACGGCAACTGGCCGACAGCCTCGCCGACAGCATCAGCCAACAACAACCGCTGTCGCTGCTGGTACTGGACCTGGACAACTTCGCCTCCATCAATCAGCACTTCGGCCATGCCGAAGGCGACGCCGTACTGCAGGCCCTGAGTCATTTGCTGCTGCTCAACCTACGCCGTCATGACCTGCTCTGCCGTCTGGCCGGCGACCGTTTTGTGGTGCTGCTGCCCAACACCGGCGAGCGTCAGGCGCAACTCCTGGCGCAAGAGCTGCAACACGCCGTGCACAGCCTGGCGCACAAGACCCGCCACCATGGTGAACGCCTGCAACTGGCGGCCAGTACGGCGGTGGTGATGGCCCTCGACGAGACGCCTGAAACCCTGCTCAAACGCCTCAACCTGGCACTGGCTCGGGCCAAGCAACCGCTCGCCAAAAGCGCCTGAGGCCCGGCGATGACCGTCAAAACCACCTGGTACGAAGCCGACAGCCGATTCATCCCCGGGCATTACCAACCCGCCACCCTGATCGATCTCGCGTTGTCCCGAGACATCGACAGCCATCGCCTGCTACGCGGCACTGGGCTGTTTCACGAAGACATTCTGGCGGGCCAGACTCGCCTCAGCCCGCAGCAGTTTCTGCAACTGATCGGCAACAGCCGACGCCTGCTGGACGCCGACGACAGCAGTTTCCTGTTCGGCCAACGGTTATTGCCCGGACACTACGGCGCCGTCAGCCACGCCTTGCGCCACGCACAAAACCTGCACCAGGCCCTCGATACGCTGGTGCAGCAACAGGCATTGCTCAGCCCGTTGGCCACACCGCGCTTGCTGCTGGATGAACAGTTCGCCTACGTCTATTGGCTGGACAGTTGCGGCGCGGGCGAGCAATGGCGATTCCTGCTGGAAGCGAGCATGACCTCGCTGGTGGCCATGAGTCAGTGGCTCAGCGGCCGCCGCCTGCCGTGGGTGTGCAGCCTCAGCCACGCCGAACCGCGATACGTCGAACAGTATTGGGTGCACCTGGGCGAGGACACCCAGTTCAAACGTCCACTGGACCTGATGCGCATCCCAAGGGAATACCTCGCCCAACCCTGGCCCAACGCCTCAGCCACCGCCGGCCAGGTCGCTCGCCTGGAAGCCGTGGGGCAAATCGACCAGCTTGGGTTTGCGGAGAGCTTCACCGACTGCCTCTACACCTACCTGCTGGAACAGGTGCGCCAACCCCCGAGCCTGGAACAAGCCGCCCAAGCCTTCGCCATGAGCCCCGCCACCCTCAAACGCAAACTGCAAAAACACGACACCGGGTTTCAACAGCAAGTGGATCGGGTGCGCAAACAGGTGGCGCTGTATCTGTATCAAGTCAAAGGGCTTAGCAATGAGGAAGTGGCGGACTATTTGAGCTTCAGCGATGCAGCCAACTTTCGTCGCTCGTTTAAACGCTGGACGGGCAGTACGCCGAATTTGATTCGGCAGTTGTTTAGTATGGGGTGAGTCGCGAGTCTGTGGCGCCGACACGTCAGGTCTCAACGCTAATGTCAGTCAGTTAAGGATTTTGTAGGAGCGAGCTTGCTCGCGAAGAATTCAGGGCAACCACGTTTGTTCAGAATGAATGCGTTTCCTTGGCGTTTTTTTCGCGAGCAAGCTCGCTCCTACAGGAATCACTTTCGCTTGACTGACCGGCATTAGGTCTCAACCCAGTGTTTTTTCAAAATAGATGCGATCGAATCCATCTTCCGAATGCCGGCTGACTTCGATGTAACCAAGTCGAGGGTAAATCGACAGGTTTTCGGTCATCTTTGCGTTGGTGTAGAGATGGACACTGGTGAGGCCCAGGCGCACTGCCTGCGCCTCGCAGAATTGGATGAGTGATTTGCCGATCCCCTGCCCCCGGCCTGAGGCTGAAACGGCGACGTTTTCGTGGAACATGTGTTGGTCGACCGCGAAGAAAGCGATGAAGCCTTGGAGTTCGTTGTTTTCGGTGGTGGCGACGTAGACGTGGCCTGCGGCGATTTGAGAGGCAAAGTCTGCGAGCATTGGGGCAGGTTTGCGGCCGATGACGCCGATGTAGGGGGCGTAGGCTTGCTCGGCGCAGGTGCGGACTGCGGGTTCGTCTGTTGCGACGGCTTGGCGGATTTTGGTTGGTTCACTCATGGCGATTCCTGGGGATGATCTGTGGGGCGTTGATTGGAAAACTATAAGGCCTTTAGGGCCTTCGCCGGCGTAAGGACCTGGGTGCTTGTGACTGCAAATTTTTTGCCCGAGGTGCTCAGGGATATGGGCGGGCGCACCTGAAGTTAGCGGCGGACCGCAATAGGCCAATTGCGGCCTGTCAGGTGTGCGAAAGACGAGTCAATGTAGTCGGCCAGCGCGCGTCGATACAGCTCACCAATTTCTCTAGTCTAAAGGAGACAAGACGAGCTGATTGTTCCCTCTTAGCGAATTCATCAATCCAGTTTAAATCCGCGCTTGCCCTTTAGGTGCCGCCAACTATAATCTCGACATCAGCTCATGCTTCCTGCAAAACAACTTTCATTGCTATTGTAAAGAAAGGATGTAAATAATTTAAAGTTTAACAGTGAACCTTACTTCCTATATTGTCGGAATTATGCTTTGGAGCTTAAATGAATCAGTACGGCACTCTAAAGGAAGCGCTTCCATTAAGCGAAGCGATTTTATCGGAAATTGAGTTAAGCCAGGCACCGTTAACGTCAATCGCTTTGAAGGCTAGTAGGCTCGCTAGGCTTGTGGGAGACTTCGACCAGCAACAAATCATGATGTATGAAGCAAGTGGTTATCCAAAGACGCCAAAGGGAATTGAATCGAGCGTTTGGCAGCTTGCAGCATTGGCAGGCAGAACTTATAAGCAGATCAAGGACGACAAAGAAAAAGAATATTGCAAATGCGATTCTCTGGAGCAAATAGAACTCGAAATGGTAACAGCCAAAGAGAATATTCTTGCGGCGGCTGATGTTAGTACGTCTATTTCATCTGCCAACCCAAATCAATATGTTTCTAACCCGATAGGCAACGCTCGAGAAAGGACAGTTTTGCGGGAAATCGTCAGTGATAGATCCAAGTGGCTAGCTGCTCGTAGAGCATACATTCACTCCTACGTTAGCTCTGTATACTTTGAACTTAAGTTCTCTTCCATACCAAGCGATATATTCGAAAGAACAAGATCTAAAGTTGACAAAAAAATCGGTGAATTGATCCCAGGGGCGATCAAGAAATTCTCTGCAGTTTACGAAAATTTGGTTTCAGAAAATGATGAGGACTGGGCGAATGCCGTACATAGCTGCCGCCGAATACTTCAAGAAACAGCTGACGGCGTATATCCGCCTAGAGCGGATAAGGAAGTAGGAATAGGCGGAAAGCAAAAAACCGTTAAACTTGGCCCAGATAATTATATTAATAGACTAATTGCTTATATTGAAGAGAATTCCGACTCGGATCGCTTTAATGAAATAGTCGGCTCCCACATGCGATATTTAGGCGAAAGACTAGACTCGATTTTTCAGGCCGCCCAAAAAGGATCTCACCACGTGATCTCGTCACAGGACGAGGCCGATCGTTACGTTATTTATACATATTTGGTTATAGGCGATATTCTTCTACTAAAAAATGAAGTTGAGAAGGGGATAATGATTGACCCTATCTGATTACTGACTCATCCCCGCTATCCTTTCAACGACTGACTGTTTCTGGCCGATTACTGCCTGTACTGTCACGAGAGACAGCAGTCGACAGATTCTGTTGAAAAAGTCGACCATAGTTTCCGCAGCAGAAAAGCAGATTGAATTCTTCACTTTCGACAGAGGACTCTACTCAAATTTCACGTAGCAGTGTGCAAAAAAAGGCGTTTTAACCAGCCAATGACCAAACAGTTTGGGCAAACCGAATTTTTCAATAGAAAACGACGCATAGCGGACCTTCAGTAGGTCTAGAGCCACGGCCCCCCGAGTAAACTAAAGCGAATAAAACATTCGATTAATTTCTTCCCCGGCCAAATATCGACCGGTTATCGCCATTTTGTATTAAATTTAAGGTACCTCAGGGCTTAAGAAAGCTCATTTTGTCACTTGTTTCGGTTGGTGATTTTGAGGACCTCTACGAGCTTATCTAGCACCTTCGGTTCGAATCCATCGGTTGTTATTTTAGAAAAGGCGCTTTCGGTTGCAATATTCCAATTCTCAAAGATATCAATTAACTCTTTGCGGTCTACTGAGTTTCCGTATATCTCCAAGTAGAGTTTCCCAAAATTAATGGCGTGCGCTCGATCGGCTCTTTTAATCGCTTCATGCATGTATGCGTTGCTCACAGTAAATGCGTGCTTTGCCCACAACCCCAAAACCCCTAGAACCACTAGGCCTTTGAACGAAACGAAAAGTAGACTTTGCCATGCAAGGTTAGATAGTTTTTCACCATAGACATATCCATATAAAGAAATCCCGATGGTTCCAGCAATCGCTAGTGCTAGTACAACCGAACCGTGAATGCTCCAGTGCATAGCTTTTTTTCGGTAGTGCGCCTCTCTTGCTTCCAGAACATTTACCGCTGCTGCAACATATTCTGGGACTTTCAATTCAATCCGCTGTTGAACCTGCTTGCTAGTGGTACGCTCAAACTCTTTTATTCGTTTAGCAAGCTCAAGCTCGCGATTTTTTATTTCATCTTCCTGTTTTGCAATGTGGTTTTGTAGGTCTATTAGACGATTTTTTGCTTCGCTGGACATTGATTCGAAGTGCTCGCGTTTAATGCGTGCTTCATCATCAAAGCCGCGAAGCATGTCTTCTTTGTCACGAATGGCTGCTTCGATATCACTTAATAATCTTCGCTTTTCATCCAGCAGTGATTGTGAGGAATCAGTAGTGCTTTGCTTAAGTTGCAATATCAGCTTTTCTTGACTTTGAATATATTCGGACCACTGCTTTCTCCGATCATTTGGAAGTGCCGATGCGATAGAAAGTCGCGATTTCTTAGAGCTAGCTGAATCTACAAGCTTCCCGATGAGCTCGTCAGAGGCATTCGATAATAGCTTAGATAGTTGTTTAGGCTGGATTATCTCTATCAGATTAGCAATAGCTGACTCGCTAGCGTCGAGCAAGACTTGCTGCAGCGTGCTTATATTTATTATTGCAAAAAGCCTGCCTAAAGACTGATGATCTAGACCTTGCAAAACCGCATCAAGTGTTTCCTGCGAGCTTGAGCTCATCAAGCTTACGAGATCTTGTTCTGTTGCTTGATTTACTATACTAGGTATTTCCCGCTTAGACGCTGTCCTTATTTCCAAGCTTAAGTCAGTCACTTGATAACCTTATTAAAATCAATATTAACCGCCTGCAAATTAGAAACTAGTCCAAGCGAAACAGTACGTTGAGACTACGTTCCCTGAGCTAGAAGGTCAATATTGAACTGCCATCATCCCTGCGCGAACTCGAGAGCTGAAACAAGAAATTGTCGAACCCGGCCTCCGAGCATTGGAATCTTAGAAGAAAACGGCAGGAAATTGACCGTCGCCTTTTGGCCGTTAGCCACCTTTCCCGAAGGGCAGCTTTGGGCTATCCACTACCATTCTTATGGCACTGTATTTCACTATCAAGGTCCGGGAAAATGCAATTTCGGGCACCTACGAAGATGGCCGGATCCGCATGGGTCAACGAGTCGGCGCGCAATAGGCCCCGATAGTATTGAGCTGCTTTTCTGAGCTTGACTACGTAATGTGAAATGCTGGCTGGCGCGTCTCGCGGCACGGTCGGTGTTGATCACGAAGGCTTTTCCACCCGGTCCTTCGTATGGGATTGGTTGTCAGGTGCCACTGGCGGGGGTGAATCCAGCTACATCGAGCTTCCCCCCTAGCCTTTCAACGCTGCGACGGTATCGAAAAACACAAAAAAAACGGGCACCTTAAAGGTGCCCGTTTTTATTTACTCCGACGCCTGCGCCCGTAACCGTTTACCGATCACTTCCAGCAAATCACAACCATCACGCAGCGGAATGGCCAGCAGTTTTGAAAAGTCCGCCAGCACGACAGTGTCGCAACCAATCTCGGCGCGGAAGGCGATGTTTTCCAGCACCTGCGTGACCGTGCGGATGCGGTAATCGGCCATGGCTTGGAGGACGTCGAGTGGGGCTTGGGTGTCGATGAGCAGTGCGGCCGGGATCTCGTCGAGTCCGGAAAGAGGGGTGTATCTGTCCATAGGTAAAACTCCGATCAAGCAAAAGTTGACTGCCCCCAATCGTCGCCAAACGAATGGGTGACAGCTGTACGCAGGTTGGCGAACCGGGATCGGAATACCGGCAGACCCGAAGGTCTCCCGCGCACAGCTGCCATAAAAGACAGCTTTTGCGAGCGTGCAACAGCACCTGCAAAAAGCACAGAGCTGTCGCACCCGATCGATCAAGTCGCCAAACCTGAATCGCCATTGTGGGCGACGGGGCGGACTATAAGCGTCATCGGAACGGCGGACAAGGTCAGGTCCTATCAGCAAAGAGGAAGTGGCCGACTACCCGATCATTGTCAGGTGACTTTTTTACGCCTATCTTGAATAAAACCTATACAACTAACCTAGACACGTACAACTATCGCGCTCTCGATTGACCTTTACGCATTAACTGCCGGGCGCTTTCCGCGACAGTTCGGCGACACGCCAAGCGCTCCTGTAGCTCATTGCACGGCAATAAACCTGTACGAAAGACTGAAAACCGTACAACAACATGATTCAAAACTTCACCCTCATCACCTGCGCACTCAGGGAGTAAGGCAATGACCCGATTTCTGCTGTTACTGACACTGGCACTCAGCGTCGCAAGCTGCGGCAGCGTAGACGTCGCCCATTACGCGGATCAAAAACCGGCATTGGATCTGGCGCATTTTTTCAGCCAGCCCGTCAAAGCCTGGGGGATGTTTCAGAAGCGCAGCGGTGAGGTGGCCAAGCGTTTCGAGGTCGACATCGTCAGCCGTCGTGAGGGCAACAACCTGATTCTTGACGAGCGCTTCGTGTACAGCGACGGCACTCGCCAACGCCGTGTCTGGACCCTGACGCCTGAGGGCCAGGGCCGCTGGAGCGGGCGTGCGGACGATGTGGTGGGTGTCGCCGAGGGTCAGGTCGCTGGCAACACGTTGCACTGGCGTTATCGCCTGAACCTGCCGGTCGACGACTCGACCTACGAAATGAGCATGGACGACTGGATGTACTTGATGGACGAGGACACCTTGATCAACCGCACCAGCATGTCCAAGTTCGGGGTAGAGGTCGGCCAGGTGACGTTGTTCTTTCGTCGCCAGGGCGTCGGAGCGAGCCAGTAACAGGCGGCGCTCTTCTGGACTCCACGCCTACCCGCCCTCTCCTTAGCTCCCGTTGATCCGTTTCATGCATTAATGCATGCCAACAATGCACTTATCATATCGATCACCCTGCTCCACCATTCGCCCCAATAAGAACCGTGCGCCGCGTCCAGGCGGTGCACGTCATAAAAGCGGTGGAGTACAGGTCAATGACAACATCAAACCCTTCCGGACGTTCACGCGCCGGTGCGATTTTTCGAGTGACCTCGGGCAACTTTCTCGAACAGTTCGATTTCTTCCTTTTCGGCTTTTACGCGACGCAGATTGCAGCCGTGTTCTTCCCGGCCAGCAGTGAGTTTGCCTCTCTGATGATGACCTTCGCGGTGTTTGGCGCGGGTTTCCTGATGCGTCCGTTGGGCGCGGTGATACTCGGTGCTTACATCGACGATGTGGGTCGGCGCAAAGGGTTGATCGTGACGCTGTCGATTATGGCCAGCGGCACGATTCTCATTGTGTTGGTGCCCGGGTACGAAACCATCGGGTTATTGGCACCCGCCCTCGTGCTGGTCGGTCGCTTGCTGCAAGGCTTCTCGGCCGGTGCGGAAATGGGGGGCGTCTCGGTGTACCTCGCGGAGATCGCTACTCCAGGCAACAAAGGTTTCTTCACCAGTTGGCAGTCAGCCAGCCAGCAAGTGGCGATTATTGTCGCGGCTGCGTTGGGCTACGGGTTGAACCAGTGGATGGCGCCCGCAATGATTGCCGATTGGGGCTGGCGGATTCCGTTTTTCGTCGGCTGCATGATCGTGCCGTTCATTTTTTTCCTGCGCCGTAACCTCGAAGAAACCGAGGAATTCGAAGTGCGCAAACATCGGCCAAGTATGGGCGATGTGTTCCGCACCCTCGCGCAGAATTGGGTCATCGTGTTCGCTGGAATGATGATGGTCGCCCTCACCACCACGGCTTTTTACCTGATCACGGTGTACGCGCCCACCTTCGGCAAAACCGTGCTGCACCTGAGTACGTCCGATGCGTTATTGGTGACCTTGCTGGTGGGTGTTTCGAACTTCTTCTGGTTGCCCATTGGCGGCGCGCTGTCTGACCGCATCGGTCGACGCCCGGTGCTGATCGCCATGGCGCTGTTAACCCTCGCCACGGCGTATCCAGCGCTGACTTATCTGGTCAACGCACCGAGCTTCGTCAACATGCTGTTGGTCTTGCTGTGGTTGTCGTTCATTTACGGGTTGTACAACGGCGCGATGATTGCGGCGCTCACGGAAATCATGCCGGTCGAAGTTCGGGTCGCCGGTTTCTCCCTGGCGTACAGCCTGGCTACGGCGGTGTTTGGCGGCTTCACCCCGGCGATGTCGACGTTCCTGATTCAGTACACCGGTGACAAGGCCGCACCCGGTTACTGGATGAGTTTCGCCGCGCTCTGCGCGCTGTGCGCCACGTTGTATCTCTACCGCCGCTCCACCGGCCGCCTGCAACCAGCGATGTCTTGAACCTGCCCTTTGTGAGAACACGAATGAACAAGCTATTAAATTTTGCCGCCCTCGGCCTGGTGGCCAGCCTCGGTTTGAGCACCGTCGCCCAGGCGGAAGAGATCCGCGTGATGACCTCCGGCGGTTTCACCGCGGCCTACAAAGTGCTCGGGCCGAAATTCGCCGCGTCCACCGGCAACACCCTGGACACCGCCCTTGGCCCATCAATGGGCAAGGCGCCGGAAGCTATTCCGAATCGTCTTTCTCGCGGGGAAAAAGCTGACGTAGTGATCATGGTCGGCTACGCCCTCGATGACCTGATCAAGCAAGGCAAAGTCGATCCCGCTTCACGGGTTGAACTGGCCGATTCCCGAATCGGGCTCGTCGTGCGTGAGGGCGCGACGAAGCCGGACATCAGCTCCGTTGACGGACTGAAGAAGACCTTGCTCGACGCAAAATCCGTCGCCTATTCCGACAGCGCCAGCGGCGTGTACATCGAGGAACAGTTGTTCAAGCGCCTGGGCATCGAAGACCAGCTCAAACCCAAATCCAGGATGATTCCGAAGATCCCCGTGGGTTCGGTGGTTGCCACCGGCGACTACCAACTGGGCTTCCAGCAGGTCAGCGAATTGCTGCCGGTGCCGGGCGTAAGTTTTGTGGCGAAGATTCCAGAGTCGGTGCAATCGGTAACGCGTTTCGCTGCGGGCATTCCCGTGGGCGCGCAACACCCGGCGCAAGCCAGGGCGTTGCTGGAATACCTGGCGTCTTCGGCCGCTCAACCGGATGTAAAGGCCACCGGGCTGGATTCGGTCAGTCGCTGACCTGAACTTTCATTTCCACCACCAGCCGTGCCAGTTCCAGCGCCGCCGGGGTCAACGTGCGGCCCCGGCGCTTGATCAGGCCGACACTGCGCATGACCTGCGGGTCGGTCAGCGGCACCCGCGTCAGAATCGGGTGATCCGCTGTCGGCATCGCCATCAGCGGCACCGCCGCCACCCCCAACCCCGCTTCCACCAAGCCGATCATCGTCGTCACATGCCGGGTTTCACAGATGCTCTGTCGTTGTGGCACGACGCCGGTCAGCGCCTGATCCAGCAAAAAGCGATTGCCCGAGGTCTTGTCCAGCGAGATGTAATCCTGCTGATAGAACTCATCCCAGGTGACGCTGGTTCGTCCCGCCAACGGATGATCGCGCCGACAGGCCACGACATAACCTTCCTGCACCAATGGCTCGAACTCGACCTCAGTCTCCAGCGTACCCATGAAGCTCAGACCGAAATCCGCTTCGCCATTGACCACGGCGCTGAGTACGTCGTGGGCGCTGGAGTCGAGCACTTTTACTTTGATCTTCGGGAACTGCCGGTGGTAATGGGCGATCACGCGCGGCATGAAGTAATACGCGGCCGAGGGCACGCAGGCCACCGTGACATGGCCGAGTCGGGTCGAGGCGACTTCGCTGATACCCAGCAGCGCCACGTCCAGATCGTCCAGCAAGCGCTCAACGCTGGGCATGAAGCCGCGCCCGGCCTGAGTCAAGCTGACCTTACGTGTCGTGCGTTCAAACAACCGTACGCCAAGGGCGTCTTCAAGTTTTTCGATGCGCCGGCTCAGTGCCGGCTGAGAGATACGCACGGCGTCAGCGGCCTTGCGAAAACTGCCCTGCTCGACCACGGCGCGAAAAGCTTGCAGGTCGTTAAGGTCGAAGTTTATGGCCATGGTGCGCACTCGGGATCTGACAGATTGATCAGCTTATCCTATGAATGTAACAAATTATTCCACAACGCAGGTTCCGGTGAGTTGGAGACTGTGTGCGAAATGCCCTGGCAACGATCAACGCTGGCCGTACGCCCTATTCTGGCCAGCCATAGCCATCAAAGGGCGACACCTTCTTTTCGGACGCATGACCTGCGCTTTCTGACTTACTCATTAACCTTTCTCCTATCGCAGCCGATGCCCCTTGCTTAGGGATAGGAGCAATACAGATGAGAAACAACCAACCGGTTACGCAGCGCGAGGTTGCCCTTGGGCCTCAACAGAAACTCATCTCGACAACGGATGCGCGGGGCGTCATCACGTACTGCAATGATGCCTTCGTCGAAATCAGCGGTTTCAACACGTCGGACCTGATCGGCGCGCCTCAAAACATCGTTCGTCACCCCGACGTGCCCTCCGCCGTTTTCGCTCATATGTGGGGTGCGCTCAAGCTAGGCAAGCCGTGGATGGGCATCGTCAAGAATCGCACGAAGAACGGCGACCACTACTGGGTCAACGCCTACGTCACGCCGATTTTCGCGGGGCTAGAGGTGGTGGGCTATGAATCGGTCAGGGTCAAGCCGACAGCCGAGCAGATTCGTCGCGCCGAAGCCCTCTATAAACGCATCAGCCTGGGCAAGTCAGCCGTCCCGGTCAGTGATCAATGGCAACCCGCACTGCTCGCCAGGCTACCGGTGTTGGCGATGGGCCTGGTGGGTGCATTGGGCGGCGTGTTCCTCGGCATGTCCGAGGCGATGATCCTGGCTGTAGGAGTATCGGTGCCGCTCGGGCTGTGGGTCTCGAGCCGGCAAAACCGTGGCGCGCTGCGTCTGCTGGCAATGGCTGAAGCCTCAACCTGCGACGCATTGCTGGCTAAAATGTACAGCGACGAACGTGGCCCCCAGGCACGCCTTGAAACGGCGTTTGTCAGCCAGGCTGCCCGGCTCAAGACATGCCTCACCCGATTGCAGGATACGGCTGAGCAACTGACCGGTCTGGCGGGCCGCTCCGACGGCCTCGCCACTGAAAGCTCCCGTGGGCTTGACCGTCAACGGGTCGAGACCGAGCAGGTGTCGGCCGCCGTCAATCAAATGGCCGCCACCACCCAGGAAGTCGCCAGCCACGTCCAACGCACCGCCGACGCCACTCAGGAAGCCAATGTGTTGACCGGGCGTGGACGCGAAGTGGCACGAGACACCCGAGAAGCCATTCAGCGCCTCTCGGTGGTAGTGGGTGAAACCGGGCTGACAGTCGCCCAACTGGCCAAGGACAGCAATGAAATCGGCACGGTAGTCGATGTGATCAAGGGCATTGCCGACCAGACCAACCTGCTGGCGTTAAACGCCGCCATCGAAGCCGCGCGAGCGGGCGACATGGGTCGAGGCTTTGCGGTGGTCGCCGATGAAGTGCGCCAGTTGGCGCAGCGCACAACGGAGTCCACGGCGCAAATCCATGGGCTGATTTCCAAGCTGCAGGTGTCGTCCAACAATGCGGTGAAAACCATGGAAAGCGGTCATCGCCAGGCCGAAGAAGGCGTGGCGTGGGTGCTTGAGGCAGATAAGGCATTAGTCGGGATCAGCGAAGCAGTGGCGAACATCACGGACATGACGACCCAGATTGCCGCAGCGACCGAAGAGCAAACCGCCGTGGCCGAGGAAATCAGCCGCAATATCACGACCATTGCCCATCTGGCAGACCAGACGTCTGAACAGGCCAGGCACTCGGCAGCGCTGAGCAAGGAGCTGACCCAGACCGCTAATACGCAATATTCATTGGTCGAGCGATTCAATCGATAGCCTATCGACTGCTGGCCTTCCCGAAGGCCAGTTTTGCGACATCAAACTTCCCGCTTAGCCTTTCAACGCTGCGACGGAGTCGAAGACCACAAAAAAACGGGCACCTTCAAGGTGCCCGTTTTTATTTACTCCGACGCCTGCGCCCGTAACCGTTTATCGATCACGTCCGTCCGCCAGCACCACGGTGAGGAAGTGGACGACTACCTGCGCTTCACTTTCGTCGCTCATTCAAGCGCTGCGGCGCAATTCCAATGAGTAGGCTATGGTTCAAGCGGGCGCGCGCCCTGGCGTCCGTGAATGGCAAAAACAACAAAAGGATAGGTTATGCACTCCTCCGCTATTTCTCGTCCGGCTGTGCCTGGTCGGTTGCTGCTTCTCTCGCTGGGTCTGCTCGCTGCGGGTATATCCTCGGGCGCATGGGCTGACGATTATCCCCACGCCCAGGAACCGATTGGCACCGTGGAGCAGATCTATGACGGCGCCATGCTGCCGGATCTGGCGGTCAGTACCTACCGCAACATTGACCGGCTGTTCCCTACCCACCGGATCAAGGCCGGCGATCATCCGTATGCGCTGCCGAAATCGGACAAACAATTGCCCAACGTCCGCTTCACTGTCGGGGACAAAAAGTACGACCTGTATGACTTCGTCGCACTGGACAGCATTACGGCGATGCTCGTGCTCAAGGACGGCAAGATCGTGTTCGAGACCTACCAGCGCGGCAACACCGAGAAAACCCGGTGGATGTCGATGTCGGTGGCCAAGTCCATCACCTCCACACTGGCGGCTGCCGCGATCAAAGACGGCCTTATCAAGGGCCTTGATGCGCAAGTGGTGGATTACGTTCCCGAACTCAAGGGCAGCGCTTACGAGGGCGTGACGGTGCGCGACGTGCTGATGATGTCTTCGGGCGTGAAGTGGAACGAGACCTACACCGATCCGGCATCTGATCGTCGCGCGCTCCTCAAGGCGCAGATATCGCAGAAACCGCATTCGGCCATGGCGTTGATGGCCAGTTTGCCGCGAGCGGCTGAGCCCGGCACGGTCAACAATTACAGCACCGGCGAAACGCAGGTTCTCGGCGAGATCGTTCGTGGCGCTGTGAAGATGCCACTGGCCGACTATCTGTCGCAGAAGATCTGGCAGCCGTTCGGTATGGAGAGCGATGCCCGCTGGTGGCTCGATTCACCTGACGGCGTCGAAATCGGTGGCAGCGGTATCAGCGCCACGTTGCGCGATTATGGACGCTTCGGGCTGTTTTTCATGAACGGCGGCAAGATCAATGGCGAGTCAATTCTGCCCGAGGGCTGGGTCAAGGAGGCGACCCTGCCGACCACCCTCAAAGGTGGCAAGTCACTGGACTACGGCTACATGTGGTGGACGGCGTGGACCGAGCCTTCGGTGAAAGACGGCGCTTATTCAGCGGTCGGTATCCAGGGCCAGAACATCTACGTCAACCCCGCCAATAACGTGGTGATTGTCACCTTCGGTGCCCAGCCAAAGCCGGTTGATAAAGAGCCGATCGACCCGATGGCATTCTTCGATGCCGTGGTAGCTGCGTTGAAGTAACTCTGCGCGTCGGATAACGTTAATCTCATCCGACGCGTCAAGACGATCTGCACCGGATGCAATACGTTCAGACGCCACGAGTGTGGAAGCAAAGGCAACACTGTGTCGACCCCCAACGCACACCCTCGCAGGGTTGCTTATTGGCGTTCCTCACCACACTCCTGGAAGCATTGATCATGAAAACCTTCGGAATCGAGACCCACGAAACCAACAGCGCCCAACCCCGTTCAACGCTTGGGTTCAAAACCATGGCGCTGGGTATTTATGGAGTCTATTTTGCGCTCGCCGTCATTTACTTCTGGTTCGGCGGGATGAAGTTCACGCACTACGAAGCGGTCGGGCTGGTTCCGCTGGTGAGCAACAGCCCTTTCGTGGGTTGGGTTTACAACATTTTCAGTGTCGACACCTTCTCCAATCTGCTTGGCGTCCTGGAGGTCTCGATCGGTGCGCTGATTGCAGGTCGCTTGATGTCACCGAAGCTTTCTTTGATAGGTGGCGCGCTGTCTGCCGGACTGTTTTTCACCACCTTGAGCTTCATGCTCTCGACACCCGGAGTGATCGAGCCCGGCCTGGGTTTTCCCGCTATTTCAGTCGTTCCAGGCCAGTTTTTACTCAAAGACATCGGGTTACTTGCCGCCTCGATATTTGTGGCCGGCCATTCTCTGACGGCGATAGAACGCCGTTGAGCCGATGACTGCCCCCGCAATGGCCTGAAGCAGTTCGATACTTTCAGGTCAATGCCCGATTTTCTCCGCCTGCCAAGTCTTTGATCCATTCCTGAGGACTGTAACCAGTCTTGCGTCGAAACGCGCGCGCAAGTGCCGAGGGACTTTCATAACCGACTTCGGCGGCGATCAATGTAATCGACCGGCCTTCACGAAGACGCTTCTGCGCCAGACTGATACGCCAACTCAACAGATAATCGGCGGGCGTCTGCCCGATAACCGCCCGGAAATGCACTGCGTAAGCCGCGCGAGACATGTTTGATTCGCTCGCCATTCCCGCAACTGACCAAGCAAGATGAGGTGCGTTGTGAATCTGCGAAAGAGAGCGCGACAACCTCGGGTCAGCCAGTCCAGCCATCATCCCGGTATGCAACTGGTGGTGATCAAGTAGATGTCGAAACAACAGGATGATCAGCAGTTCGAACAACCGTTCCAGCGCTGCCTCCTTGCCACAATGCGAGCCCGCCGCCTCGCGGAACATCCATTTCAGCGTATCGGCCAGCATTGGCAGTTCATCTAGAGACAGCACCAGACAGTCGGGTAATGAAGCCGACAGCGGGTTATCGACCCCACCCCCAAACTCCATAGATGCACACAACAACTGAGCGCCTTCGGACTCACCGGCAAACAGTTGATGCCGGCTGGGACGCGGCATAAAAATCAGGCTGGGCCGGGTCAGTAATAACCCTCTACCATCGGCTCTCTGTAAATCAACACTGCCCGCCTGTAGCAGGTGGATATAGCCACGTCCTTCAGCGCCGTCGTAAGACGCCAAGCCGCACTGTTTGCCGTTGAAAAACAGCTTTGCGCGCACGCCGAACTGCGACAACAAGGTAGACAAGCGATCCATGGGCAATCTCTTGGCAAGAAATACACGCCAGATCATATCACCGACGAAATGCACACCATCGTGGCTCCGATGCTGTATCAACTGTTTGCCCATCATCAATTTATCTTTGCCTGCAGCGCCTCTTCGAACCAACCTGCAGATCCTCACCTAGCGATTGCAGCTTTTCTAGCTACGCTTGCCAGCAAGAGATTGGTGCAAGTACGCCGACTCCTCAATTGTCTGGCAAGGGAGCCAACAACCATGGATAGCACTCAGGGCGTTTATCCATCAGCGACCGTTCTGGTGGTCGACGATACCCCCGACAACCTGATGTTGATCGCCGAGTTGCTGAAGGACAACTATCGGGTCAAGGCGGCCAACAGCGGCGAGAAAGCCTTGCGTCTCCTGCAGGCTGATCCACTACCCGATCTGATATTGCTGGACATCATGATGCCGGGCCTGTCCGGTTATGACGTCGCGAAGCAGCTCAAACTTGATGCACGCATTCGCCACATACCGATCATTTTCCTCACGTCCATGACGGCCACGGAGGACGAGATTCGCGGCCTGAGCCTGGGTGCTGCGGATTACATCACCAAGCCGATCATCCCCCCGGTGCTCATGGCCAGGGTCGACACTCAGATCAAGCTCAAGGCCGTTGCCGATTTCCTGCGCAATCAGAACGATTTTCTGGAGCAGGAAGTGCAACGCCGTACCCGGGAGGTGATCGCCATCCAGGATGTCACGATCCACGCCATGGCTTCGCTGGCCGAAACCCGTGACAACGAAACCGGCAACCACATTCGCCGCACCCAGCATTACATCAAACGCCTGGCTGAACTGTTGCGCGACCACCCGCGCTTCCGGCACTTCCTCGACGAAGAGACCATCAAGCTGCTTTTCAAATCGGCGCCGCTGCATGATATCGGCAAGATTGGCATTCCCGATCGCATCCTGCTCAAACCAGGAAGGCTCACCGCCGAAGAGTTCGAGATCATGAAGACCCACACCACATTGGGGCGCGACGCCATCCAGCACGCCGAGGATCAATTGGGAATAAACGTCGACTTCCTTCATTTGGCCAAGGAAATCGCCTACGGCCATCAAGAGAAATGGGATGGCAGTGGCTATCCGCAAGGCGTGGCCACCGACGACATCCCGATCAGCGCCAGGTTGATGGCCGTGGCAGATGTCTACGATGCGCTGATCAGCCGCCGCGTGTACAAGCCCGGCATGTCCCATGAGCAGGCGGTGGAAATCATCCGCGATGGCCGGGGCTCGCATTTTGATCCGGACATCTGTGACGCTTTTCTCGCCAATGCCGAGCAGTTCCGTGAAATTGCCGAGCGATTTGCCGACAGCGACCAGGACATGGCCAGGCAGTTAGCACTGCTTGAGCAAATTGCCGACCGTCCCTGAGCCCCGCGCATCACTCTGCACATCCAGCTGAAAGAGGCCGTTTATGAACAGACTGTTCGAGATGCTCGAGCGCCTGTCTTTGCGCAGTAAATTGATCATCGGCTTCGCTGCGCTGCTGATATTGATCCTGATACTGGGCGTGCAAAGCCTGCGCACCCAGTATTCGCTCAGAAATGAAATGCAGCAGTTGTATCAACAGGACCTGGTGGGTATCCAGCATGTGCAGGAGGTTCGGGTGCAGTTGCCGCATCTGTTGCTCGCCATGCAACGTGCAATCGCGACCAACAACGCGGACATCCGTATCAGCGCCAGAGCCCAGATGGATGTCGCCCAGCAGCGACTCCATGAAGCGCTGGAGCAGGTTCGTCCAACACTGCGCAGGCAGAGCAGCGTCAGCAGCCTGCTGGAATTCGAAGTGGTATTACAGCGTCTGCAAAAAGATGGCGGTGAGGCTCTGGAATTGGCGGGCAAGGGCTCACTGGGGCGGGCCTTGATGTTGCTCAACAGTAACGATTTTCTTGCGCTGGAACAGGGAGGCGACGGGCTGCTCACCCAGATCGAGAACAACAAGGAAGCCGACATCCACGATACGGCGAAGAACCTGGCTGAGTACGCAGAGCGCAGCACTACGATCACCTACATCTTGCTGCTGGGCGGTTCCACGCTAGCCTTGCTGTTGACCTGGCTGGTCAGTTATTCCATTCGCGTGCCGTTGAATCGCGTCCGCGTGGCGGTGGACGAATTGGCGTCCGGCAAGCTGGACGGTCGGATCCCTCACACCGATCTTCGCAACGAAACCGGCGACCTGGCGCGTGCCATCGCCACGCTGCAGCTGGAGGCTTGTCAGCTTGAGCGCCAGCGCTGGATCAAAAACCACACCTCACTCCTGCAAGTGGATCTGCAACAGGCGGAGACGCCGCAGCAATTGGCCCAGGCTTTTTTCAGCTACATCGCGCCGCGGTTGGGCATGTGCCAGGGAGCGCTTTACGTTCTCTATGAAGGCGCGGAACGCCTGCAACTGGTTGGCGGTTATGCGGTGGACAGTGTTCACCCTCTACCCGCTGAACTCGATCTCGGTGAAGGGTTGCTTGGCCAGTGCGCACTGGATCACCAACCCCGCCAGCTTCATGATCTTCCAGAACCGTTTTGGCATGTACGCACGCCATTGGGCACAGCCCCCGCCAGCGTCCTTTTGGTTCAGCCCGTGTTGCGTGGCGAACGCCTGCTCGGGGTTATGGAAATGGCCGGTTTTCGCCAGCTGGAAGAGAACGAAGCGCTGCTGCTGCAAGAGGTCCTGCCCAGGCTGGCCGGTGCCATGGCCATTATGGAACGCAGTGAGGCAGCCCAGGCGCTGCTCCTGGAGACTCGACGTCAGGCAGACGAAATGGGCGCGCAAACCTTGCAACTGGAACTCCAGGCCAGCGAGTTGGAGACCCAGCAGGCCGCACTGCGCGCCACCGAGGCCTGGTACCGTGGCATCATCGAGGCAGCGCCGGACGGCATGCTAGTGCTGGGAGCCGACGGCCGCATCCTGATGACCAACCCGCAAATGGACACCTTGTTTGGCTACGCACCGGGCGAGCTGATTGGCGCCAGCATTGAGCGTCTGGTACCGCAGGCTACCCGCGAGCGGCATGTCAGGTTACGCGACGGGTTCATTGCCAGCGGCGGAACCCGGCAGATGGGCGGCGATCTGGATGATCTGAGCGGCGTACGCAAAGACGGCAGCCTGTTCTCGGTGGAAATCGGCCTTTCCCACCTGCCCCGCCTGGAGGGTCGTGGGGTCTGTGTGTGCGCCTCGGTGCGCGATGTCAGTGAGCGCAGGGCGATGGAAGCCAGGCTGCGCACTGCCAGCGATCGCCTGAATCTGGCGCAGGAGTCCGGTGACATCGGTCTGTTCGATGTTGATCTGGTCAGCGGCACAAACTATTGGACACCACAGCTAGAAACACTGTTCGGGCTTGAGCCTGGCGGATTCGGCGGCACGTTGGCGCACTGGAAGGCGCTGGTGCATCCCGCGGACGTGGCACGGGTCAGCAGCACCTTCGAGAGCGCCGTTCAGAGTGACGATGATCGCGTCGAGTTCGACTTCCGCATCGTGCGTCAAAACGATGGGCAGGTGCGCACGTTCCGGTCGCTGAATCGCTTCTCACGCACCCCTGACGGTAAGCCATTGCGCGCAACCGGCATCAATATCGACGTCACCGCACTGGCTGAGGCAAGGGCTGCGGCCGAAGAGGCCACGCTGGCCAAGAGCGAGTTCCTCGCCAACATGAGCCATGAGATCCGAACACCGATGAACGCCATCATCGGCATGAGCCACCTGGCGCTGCGTACCGAACTGGATAAACGCCAGCGCAATTACATTGAAAAGGTGCACCGATCAGCTGAGAACCTGCTGGGAATCATCAACGACATCCTCGATTTTTCCAAGATCGAGGCCGGCAAAATGAGCCTCGAACAAGTGCCTTTCCGCTTGGAGGACGTACTCGACAGCTTCACCTCCATGATTGGTCTGAAGACCGAAGGCAAAGGCCTGGAGTTGTTGTTCCAGATCACGCCCGACTTGCCCACGGCGCTGCTGGGCGATCCCCTTCGGCTGGGGCAAGTGCTGATCAACCTGGGCAACAACGCAGCCAAATTCACCGAGCACGGCGAGATCGTGGTTGGTGTGGAGGAAGTGGGGGCGCACACGGACAGTGTGCAACTGCATTTCTGGGTGCGCGACACAGGCATCGGCATGACCGTCGAGCAGTGTTCACGCCTGTTTCAGTCATTCAGCCAGGCGGACAGCTCGATCACCCGCAAATACGGTGGCACCGGGTTGGGGTTGTCTATCTCGAAGAAGCTGGTGGAGCTGATGGCCGGCCGAATATGGGTTGAGAGCGAGCCAGGAGTCGGCTCGACGTTCCATTTCCAGGTACAGCTGAACGTGCAGCACGAGGTTCAGCCGCGTCGGATGTTCAAGGCCAACGAACTGCTGGGCATGCGGGTACTGGTCGTGGACGACAACGCCAGCGCCCGTGAAATCCTCTCGAGCATGGCGCGCAGCTTTGGCCTGGAAGTGGATGTCGCGCGCAGCGGTAGTCTGGCGCTGCACATGTTGGCCGACGCCGAGCACAAGTCATTGCCATACGATCTGGTCTTGATGGACTGGCGGATGCCCGGCATGGATGGCATGGAAGCCGTGAGCAGAATGCATTCCGCCAGTTTGATGCGCACTCCATCGGTCATCATGGTGACCGCTTTTGGCCGCGAAGAAGCCCGCGAAGAAGCCGAACGCCAGGGCATCCAGTTGCCGGTGGTACTGACCAAACCTGTCACGCCGTCCTCTTTACTCGAAGCCATCGGCGTAGTGCTGGGCAGAGACACGAACAGCGATACTCGGGCTGGCGAACGCTTCCAGCAGAATGCCTTTACCGTAGCCAGTCTCAATGGAGCGCGGCTGCTTCTCGTCGAAGATAACGAGCTGAATCAGGAACTGGCCAGCGAGCTGCTGGAAAGTGTCGGGATACGCTTGCGACTCGCTACGCACGGCCAGGAGGCTTTGGATATCCTCGCCGAGGATGGCGACTTCGATGGCGTGCTGATGGATTGCCAGATGCCGGTGATGGATGGCTACACGGCCACCCGGCAGATTCGCCAGCAACCGCGCTTCAGCACGCTGCCAGTGATCGCCATGACCGCTAACGCTATGGATGGTGACCGCGCGCGCGCGCTCGAATGCGGCATGAACGACCATATCTCCAAGCCACTCAATGTCGAAACCATGTTCGCCACCATGGCAAAATGGATCAAGCCACGAGCCGCTCAAGCACCGTTGAACGCAGGTTTCGTCGATGGGTTTCCAGATCGTCTTGAGGGCATTGACCTGGCTGCGGGTCTCGCCACCTGCATGGGGCGCAGGGATCTCTACTTACGTCTGCTCCGCAAGTTTCGCGATACTCAGACAGACTTTGCTGAGCAATTCCAGGCCGCACTCATCGATCCGGATCCTGGTGCCGCCAGACGGCTGGCGCACAGCTTGCGCGGCAGCGCCGGCAACATCGGCGCCAAGGCCGTGGCGCAGGCCTGCGCTTTGCTGGAACAGGCCTGCCAGGACGGCGAGCCGGCTACGGCAGTGCAAGTGCTGGCGTTGCAAGTCGACCATCTCTTGCTCCCGACCTTAGCGGCTTTGGCCTGCCTCAAGGCAGATACGCCGGCCGCCACAGATGATTACCTGCTGGACGACCCGGCAATCAGAGAGCAAATGAACAGGCTCAAAGATCTGTTGGACGAAGGTGACACGGCAGCTTTGGACGCGCTTGCAGGACTGCGCAACCTGCCACTCGAGCGGGCGTTGGCAGAACGTCTGGCACTGGTCGCGGCGCAGGTAGAACTGTTCGACTTTGATCGTGCCTTGAAGCTTCTGCAGGAGAAATGAGTGGTGTAAGGAGGTGGCTTTTCCAGCAAATCACCTCTTTGACCGTTAATGTATAGCCCGCAATGACTGCATCGTGTGCCTGCGCGCCGTTCAGGACTCAACCGGACTGGAGAACGGTGCGCAGTGGCATGCTCTCAACACTGCCTTGAACAAGGATCATGGCTCTGCTGCCTGACTGTTCAAATGTCGCCACTGCGCCACGCTGGGCGCTTATCACGACAACCATTGACGCCCAAAGTTGAAGTCTATGAATAAAATCGAATGGCCAGCCCTTAAGCTCAGGCTTAAAAAGTACTTCGCAATTATCTTCACGCTCTGCTTTGTGGGGGGGCTTATCTATGGCTACGTGCACAAACCGGAGCTTCCTCCGAAAATAGTCCACAAGCAAAACTTCATACCTGGGGAGTGGCTTTATATCGTCGAGGAGGCCAGGGACCGATCAGACCCCAAATCGCTAAAGTTCTATATGGATCACCGTGAATCGACTGACGAATCGATGAAGGTGCTCCTGGGCAAGACGCCGCCCTTCCTGGTCTCTGACACCGACTTGAAAGACGTGGTCATCCAACCCGTCGCCAACGGCCTGCACATCAAACTCAAAGGCGCGGTCAGCACTTACCGGAGCAATCTCTACCTGAAGGACGGCGACACTTACACCACCTACCGTGTAAGCCTCGAACAGGTCGAAACCCGACCGCCCTTGGCGAGCGGTCGGTAAGCTTTTTTCAGTATCGTTCCCACGCGGGGCATGGGAACGATCACTCACTCAAACCCGCACGTTACGCCCCGGCAATGACGTGCGCTGACTGTTTTCCCAGTTCTCCACCAGCCCCACCGGCACATCTGCCGCCGGCAACATATTCACCCCGCGCACCAGATCCGAAGCCCGCTCGGCGAGCATGATGGTCGGCGCATTGAGGTTGCCATTCGGTTCGGTCGGAAACACGGACGAGTCGATCACCCGCAACCCCTGGATGCCATGCACCCGCAACTCGGAATCCACCACCGCCATGTCGTCCTCGCCCATGCGGCACGAGCCACACGGATGGTAGGTGCTTTCGAGGTTGTCACGGACAAAGGCATCGAGGTCTTCGTCACTGGTCACCAGGGCTCCGGGGGCGATTTCGCCGTCGCGGAAACGGTCCATGGCTTGCTGGCCGATGATCTCCCGGGTCAGGCGAATGCAGCGGCGGAAACCTTCGCGGTCCTCTTCGCGCTCCAGGTAGTTGAAGCGGATTTCCGGATGCTCATACGGATCGGCCGAACGCACCCGTACATACCCCCGGCTTTTCGGTTTGTTCGGGCCTGTCAGCACCATGAAACCGTGGCCCTTGATCGGCTTGTTGCCGTCGTAGCGCATCGCTGCCGGCAGGAAGTGGAACTGAATGTCCGGCCAGCGCAGGCCCTTTTCGGAGCGGATGAAACCACCGGCCTCGAAGTGGTTGGTGGCGCCCAGGCCATCCTTGAACAGCAGCCAGCGCAAGCCGATCATCAGTTTGCTCAACGGGTCCATCTTGCTGTTGAGGGTCACCGGTTCCTTGCAGCCGAACTGGATGTACACCTCGGCGTGATCCTGCAGGTTCTCCCCTACCCCCGGCAGGTCATGGCGCACGCCGATCCCGGCCTTGCGCAGGACCGCGGCCGGGCCGATGCCGGAGCGTTGCAGCAAGTGCGGCGAACCGATCGGCCCTGACGAGATCAGCACTTCGCGGTTGCAATGCACCTGATGGGTCTGGCCACCGTGGTCATACAGGACCCCCACTGCGCGCTTGCCTTCGAGGATGACCTGGCGGGTCATCGCGTGGGTGATCACGGTCAGGTTCGAACGGCCCATGGCTGGACGCAAATAAGCGTTGGCCGTGGAACAGCGCACACCGTTCTTCACGGTCATGTGCATCGCCCCGAAACCTTCCTGCATGTAGCCGTTGCAGTCTTCGGTCTTGATGTAACCCGCCTCGGCCCCCGCTTCGACCCAGGCCCCGTACAGCGGGTTTTTCATGTTGTTGCCGTTGGTGGTATGCAGCGGCCCGGTCTGCCCGCGATAGCTGTCGCCGCCGGACTCGTAGCTTTCGGCACGCTTGAAGTACGGCAGGCAATTCTTGTAGCCCCAGCCCTGGGCGCCGAGGGATTCCCACTCGTCGAAATCCAGCGCGTGGCCGCGGATGTACACCAGGCCATTGATCGATGACGAACCACCCAGCACCTTGCCCCGTGGGCAGTGAATGCGCCGGCCGTTGAGGTAGGTTTCCGGCTCGGTTTCGTAGCGCCAGTTGTACTTTTTGGTGTTCATCGGAATCGAGAATGCGCTGGGCATCTGGATCACCACACTCTTGTCGCTGCCGCCGAATTCCAGGACCAGCACCGAGGTGGCCGGGTCTTCGCTCAAGCGGTTGGCCAACACACAACCTGCCGAGCCTGCGCCAATGATGATGTAGTCGTATTTTTGCGTGGTCATGATGATCTCCCGACCGTCGATTCAGTGAATACCGGCAGCGCTTGCTTGTGCGTCAGGGTGTCGCCGGTGGTGTATTGCGGGGAGTGTTTTTCGATCTGCTGGATCACCGCTTCTTCGCGTTTCAGATCAATCGAACGGCTCAGCCAGTAGTACGCCAGGCCCGAGACAATCAGCCCCACCAGCCAGGCGATGTCGATGCTGCCCAGCGCCTTGGCCAGCGGGCCTACATACACTTCGCGCTGCTCGACGCCGTCGTAGATGTAGAAGAACGGGATCATCGAGATGAAGCCGATGGCGTAGGCGGCGATACCGCGCAGGCCCCAGCTGCCGTAGATGTTGCCGTGGGGCATGAAGAAGTGCGGGATGGCGTAGCGGCCCTTGCGCACAAAGAAGTAGTCGGTGAGGTTGACCGAGGTCCAGGGCACCAGGAAGTACAGCATCACCACCAGGTAGATGCCGAGCACCGACAGGCCTTTGCCGGAACTCTGGATGCTCAGGGCCACGCCCAGTTGCAGCAGGATCACGAACGCGATGGCGAGGATCCGCGCCTTGCGGGTCGGCTCGATGTGCTTGATCGAATCGACACAGGTCAGGGTGGTCAGCTTGGCGCTGTAGATGTTCATCGCGATCACCGGCAGGAACGCCAGGATGGTCACCACCACCACCGCGGTGCCGATTAGCGGCGACACGGTGTTGCCGACTTGACCCAGGGCCACCAGCACATCGGTTGAGTGCAGGTGATCGGCCAGCCAGCCGCCGACGGAAATCATCCAGGCACCGGACAGCGAAGCGCCGAGAAACACCACGGCGATCAGCTTGCCGCTGGAGGTGTTCTTCGGCAGGTAACGCGAGTAGTCCGACACGTACGGGGCATAGGCGATGTTGTAGCTCGCCGCCGCCGCGAACTGCGCGATAAAACCGGTCCAGTTGAAGCCCAGCGGCGCCCGCGCGACCTCGCCTGGCGCCAGTGCCGGCAGCACCGCATCCGGCACCCAGCCCATCACCACCGCCAGCGTCACCAGGCCGTACAACGGCAGCGACAGGTACAACGCCCATTTGAAACTGCGATGCATCCAGTCATGGCCGAGGATGGCCAACACCGCCGCCGGTAGGGTCACCGCCACCGCGATCACGGCAGGGTTGAAACCAAACAGCGTGTGCAGGCCCTGCATCATCAGCACCAGGTTGACGATGTTGAAGCCGGCGAACACAAACAGCGTCGCCAGCAGCACCAGAATCACGCCGCGGTAACCGAACTGCGCACGGGACTGGATCATCTGCGGCAAGCCAAGGTGCGGGCCTTGCGAACCGTGAAACGCCATGAACAGCGTACCGAACATGATGCCCAGGGTGCCGGCGAGCGTGGTCCAGAGCGCGGTCAGGCCGACGCTCGGGCCGACGAAGCCGATGGTCATGGTGAAGAAGGTGAAGTTGCCGAGAAACCAGAACGGACCCTGGCTCGACAATTTGTCGGTGCGTTCGTCCTCGGGGATGAAGTCAATCGAATGCCCCTCGACGACGGATTTGTCATCGAGGGAGGACACACTCGTGGCGGACTTGGCGTTTGTGTTCATGATGGACTCTTATTGTTGGAAGATCATGACGAGATAACCGCATTCTTTCGGGTGAACGACGCCCGGGGGGCCTCCATGCCGTTCCTGATGTTCAAACGTATAAATGACGAAAACCTGTAGGAGCGAGCTTGCTCGCGATGAACTCAAGGGCGCCGCATTTATCCTGAATGCTCGCGTTATCGTTAACGTCCTTCGCGAGCGAGCTCGCTCCTACAAAGGGCAGGTGTCAGCCTGGCAACGTGATCCACACGGCCTTGGTTTCAAGCAGGTAATCAAGCTGCTCGGCGCCCAGGTCCTTGCCGAAGCCGGACTGCTTGTAGCCACCGAACGGCATCGACGGATCGAGTGTGCCGTGGGCATTGACGTAGACAGAGCCGGCCTTGAGCCGTGGAATCAGGCTGTGCACCTTGCCCAGGTCATTGGAGTACAGGGCGGCTGCCAGGCCATAGAGCGAATCATTGGCCAGGGCCAGCGCCTCTTCCTCATCATCGAACGGCGCGGTCACCAGCACCGGACCGAAGATCTCCTCCTGGACGATGCGCATGTCGTTGCGGCAGTGGGCAAAGATGGTCGGTTCGACGAAGAAACCAGGGCCATCGACGGCTTGGCCGCCGTAGACCAGTTCTGCGCCTTCGGCCTTGCCCGTCTCGATGTACTCGGTCACGCGCTGCTTTTGCAGGGCCGACACCAGTGGGCCGATGAAGCAGTCCGGGTCCAGGCCCGGGGCCATTTTCAGGGTGCGTGTGTAGGCGATAAGCTCACTCAGGAATTGCTCGTAGACGCTGCTATGAATATAGGCCCGCGTGCCGGCGTCGCATACCTGACCGGAGTTGAAAAACACCCCGTTGGCGACCGCTTGTGCCGCCGCCGGAATGTCGGCATCGGCAAACACGATGACCGGTGATTTTCCGCCGAGTTCGAGGGTCAGGCGCTTCATCTCGTCCAGCGCCGCCCGGCCAACGGTAATGCCCACCGGGGTCGAACCGGTGAAGGTCAGTTTGTCGATGCCGGGGTGGGTGGCCATGGCCGCGCCAACCACGCTGCCGCGTCCGGTGACGATGTTGATCACGCCGTCCGGAATGCCCGCTTCTTGCACCAGCTCTGCGAAACGCAGGGCCGACAGTGAGGTCAGTTCGGCGGGTTTGACCACCACGGTGCAACCGGTGGCCAGCGCCGCGCCGAGTTTCCAGGCCATGGTTTGCAGCGGGAAGTTCCACGGCACGATGGCACCGACCACACCCACCGCTTCCTTGCGGGTATAGGCCAGGTAATTGCCCGGCAGCGACGGCTCGACCGTACGCCCGTGGAGCTTGGTCGCCCAACCGGCGAAATAGCGCAGGGTATCGACGGTGCCCTGGATGTCGACGTCTTTGGCGAAGGCGACCGACTTGCCCATGTCGATCGATTCGATTTCCGCCAGTTCGGCGGCGTTCTGTTCGATCAAATCCGCCAAACGCTGGATCAGGCGTTCGCGCTGCGCCGGTTTGGCCTGGCTCCATGCGCCACCGTCGAACTGCGCACGGGCAGCTTGCACGGCGCGGTCCAGGTCAACGGTAGTGCCCATCGGAATACGGGTGATCAGGCCTTCTGTCGACGGCTCGATGACGTCGGAAGTCTGGCCGTCGCTGGCTTCGACCCAGGCACCGCCGATGAACATCTTCTGCACCTTGCTGAGGAAGGTCTGGGTGGCTTCGCTGACGCCGAATTTCTGCAGGTAACTCTTGACGATCGTGTCCATATTTATGCTCTCTGCCCGGCAGTCAGGTCCTGCCGGGACGCTGTGGTTTCGATGATCAGGCTGGCGTGGTTTCGCTGGCGGCGGCCGCCCGCACCTTGCCCCGCTCGTGGAAGATGAAACCGATACTGTTGAGCAGCAGTTGCGCCGCGAGGATCGAGGTCATGCCGGTCGGGTCGTAGACCGGTGCCACTTCCACCAGGTCCATGCCGACGATGTTGCCTTTGCTGCGTTTCGCCAGGGCCTGGATGATTTCCAGCACTTCGTAGTAGAGGAAGCCGCCGTGGCTCGGGGTGCCGGTGCCGGGGGCGATGGACGGGTCGAAACCGTCGATGTCGATGGTGATGTAGTAGTTGATGTTCTGCGGGATCAGCGCCAGCACACCCTCGACGCCGAGGCGGCGAACGTCACGTACCGAGAGGATTTTCGAGCCAGCTTCATGGGCCGCTTCGTAGTCGTCGCGGTTGGACGACGAGACGTTGCGGATGCCCATCTGGGTCATGCCGACGATGTGGTTCATTTCCGAGGCGCGACGCAGCGGGTTGCCGTGGCCGTAACGCACGCCGTGGCGCTCGTCGACGAAATCCAGGTGCGCATCGAAGTGGATGATGTGGATCGGGCCACGGCCTTCGAAGGCCTTGATCACCGGCGCGTGAACCGAGTGATCGCCGCCGAGCACCACCGGCATTACGCCGGCATCGAGGATTTTGCGCACGGCGTATTCGGTGTTCTTGTTACTGGTAACCATGTCGGTGTGGACGATATCGGCATCACCGACGTCGACCATGCGCACGTCCGAGGCGGTGAGGTACATCACGTCATCTTCGTGGTCATAGGCGCCGGCGTGGCCGAAGGAAAACAGCGTCGATGCTTCGCGAATACCGCGTGGTCCGAAGCGTGCCCCGGAGCGCCACTGGGTACCCATGTCGTTGGGCACGCCAAGCACCGCGACGTCGGCATCCAGGGCATCCCAATCGGTGCACACCGGGGATTTGCCAAAGGTGCAATGACCCACAAATGGCAGGTTCAGACGACCGGATTCATAACCGTTGTTCGACATTTCTAGCCTCTCCACTTCTTGTTATCGGCTTGGCGGAACTGCAAGGCGACCGCCGTTGAAAGAGACTATGGGCGCAGGTTTTCGTGGAAAAAATGCCAAACATCAGATACTCATATCGGCATTACCGATGCATCCACAGGCCGGAGGTCAACGTGATTCAACTGCACGATGTCGATCTGAAGTTGCTCAGGGTGTTTGCCACCATTGTCCGCTGCGGCGGCTTCTCGGCCGCCCAGGCGGCGTTGAATGCCGGGCAGTCGACCATCAGCGAACAGATGACCCATCTGGAAACGCGCCTTGGGGTCAAACTCTGCCAGCGCGGGCGCAGCGGTTTCCGCCTGACCGAGCAAGGGGTGGCGATTCACGAGGCCACCCAGCGCCTGCTGTCGGCGGTGGAAAATTTCTGCATGGACGCCGACGTGCTCAAGCAGCACATCAGCGGCAAGCTCAACCTGGGCATCATCGACACCACCATCACCGACCCGGATTCGCCCATTCCGCGCACCACCCAACGCTTCGTATCGCGCGGGCACGATGTGCACCTGAACGTGTACGTCGGCACCCCCGCCGAACTGGAGGAACGGGTGCTCGACGGCCGCTTGCACCTGGCCATCGGGCACTTTCCGATCCATGTGCCGGGCCTGCTGCAATCGCCGTTGTATCAGGAAGCACTGGGGCTGTATTGCGGGCGCCGGCATCCGCTATACGGGAGCAAGGCTGAGGGCGAGGAACTGCTCGAAGAAGTCGCGGCCGGGCGCATCGTCGTGCGCGGCTACATGCAGCAATACGACCTCGAACACCTGGGCGTGAGCAAAGCGGCCGCCACCGTGGACAACATCGAAGCCACGGCGATCCTGATCATTTCCGGCGCCTACCTGGGTTTCCTGCCGGAGCACTTCGCCGCCCAATGGGTCAAGAGTGGCGAGATGCACCAGTTGGCCCCGGAGAGTCTGCGCTTGCGATCTCCCTTCGACGTGATCACCCGGCGCGGCGTGGCACCGCCGCCGATCCTCCAGGCGTTCCTCGAGGACCTGGCGGCCAGTGCACGCAAAACGGCTAACGGATGACGTGACGCTCGCCAAATTCAAATTCGCCCCGGCATACTGATTTTCGTTTGCCAATCTTGCAGGTCCGTCATGCGCATCCACGTCACCTTCATCGACCGCGTCGGCATCACCCAGGAAGTGCTGGCCCTGCTCGGCGGGCGCAGCTTCAACCTTGATGCCGTGGAGATGGTGCCGCCGAACGTCTACATCGATGCCCCGACCCTCGGCACCGAAGTGCTGGAGGAGTTGCGCGAGGCCCTGTTCGGCGTACGCGGCGTGCAGGCGGTGACCATGGTCGACATCCTTCCGGGGCAACGTCGGCGCCTGCAACTGGATGCCCTGCTCGCCGCCAGCTCCGACCCGGTGCTGGCGGTGGATGATCGCGGTCACGTGCTGCTGGCCAATCCAGCGTTGATCGCTTTGTGCGGTCGCGAACCGGCCGGTGAATCGCTGAGCGCGCTGTTCGACGATGCCGAATTGCAACGCACCTTGATCGCCCACCATTTCCGTCTGCCGATGCATGAGGTCAGCCTCGGCGGCCACACCCTGCTGCTCGATGCCATGCCGATCACCGACGCCGGCGCCCTGCTCACCCTCTATCAACCCAACCGCATCGGCGAACGCCTGTCGGCGCTGCACCATGATCACGCCGAAGGTTTCGATGCGCTGCTCGGTGACTCACTGCCGATCCGCTCGCTCAAGGCCCGCGCGCAACGGGTGGCGGCCCTCGATGCGCCGCTGTTGATCCAGGGTGAAACCGGCACCGGCAAGGAATTGGTGGCCCGCGCCTGCCACGCGATCAGCGGGCGGCATGAGAAGCCGTTCCTGGCCCTCAACTGCGCGGCGCTGCCCGAGAGCCTGGCCGAAAGCGAGCTGTTCGGGTACGCCCCCGGCGCGTTCACCGGGGCGCAACGGGGCGGCAAGCTCGGGCTGCTGGAACTGGCCGACCAGGGCACGGTATTTCTCGACGAAGTCGGCGAAATGTCGCCGTATCTGCAAGCCAAGTTGCTGCGTTTCCTCAGCGATGGCTGCTTTCGTCGCGTCGGTGGCGATCGTGAGGTCAAGGTCAACGTGCGGATCCTCAGTGCGACCCACCGCGACCTGGAAAAAATGGTCAGCGAAGGGCACTTTCGCGAAGACCTGTTCTACCGCCTCAATGTGCTCAACCTGCAAGTACCGCCGCTGCGCGAACGTGGCCACGACATCCTGTTGATGGCCCAGCACTTCATGCAGCAGGCCTGCGCGCAGATCCAGCGCCCGGTCTGCCGCCTGGCGCCCAGCACCTTTCCCGCCCTGCTCGGCAACCGCTGGCCGGGTAACGTACGGCAATTGCAGAACGTGATCTTTCGCGCGGCGGCGATTTGCGAAAACCCGCTGGTGGACATCGACGATCTCGACATTGCGCGCACGGCGGTAGAGCGCAAGAACGATGGCGAGGTGGGCAGCCTGGAAGAGGCTGTCGAAGGGTTTGAAAGGAATTTGCTGGAACAGCTTTACCAAAGTTATCCGTCCAGCCGACTGCTCGCGGCGCGGTTGCAAACCTCCCACAGTGCGATTGCCATTCGACTGCGCAAGTACGGCATATCCAACAAATCTTGATACCTGCGCGATCCCCTGTAGGAGCTGCCGAAGGCTGCGATCTTTTGATCTTGATCTTCGGTGGCCCATGGAAACTCAAGATCAAAAGATCGCAGCCTGCGGCAGCTCCTACAAGACCGTATACAAATCGATATACCGTATCGAAATCAAGACGAGACGCTCTCAAGCTGTCTGGACCGGGCTTCAACCTCCTCCACTCGACTGCCTGTATTGATTTCAATACTCCAGACACACCTCATCTTGCATATAAAAACATTAAACCACTGATTTAAAACAACTTATTAACCTTGGCACCGCCCTTGCTATCTCTCCTCCAGCCAAGCTCGCTTCCCGACACGAGCCCGCCGAATCGTCATCCGCCACCTGTAGCGGTTGAGTCAGAACAATGAGGAGTTGATATGAGCGAATTGCGTTTTACCGTCGAACACGAATGGCTGCGCACCGAAGCTGACGGCAGCGTCACCGTGGGCATCACCGCGTTTGCGCAACAGGCGCTGGGGGATGTGGTGTTTGTTCAAGTGCCTGATTTGGGAAGCTTCAACGCCGGTGCTGAAGTGTCGGTGGTGGAATCGGTGAAAGCCGCCAGCAGCATCAGCATGCCGCTGGACGGCGAGGTGCTGGAAGTGAATTCGGTGTTGGACAACAGTCCGGATCTGGTCAACGAAGATCCGCTGGGCGAAGGCTGGTTCTTCCGTTTCAAACCCGCTGACGCTGCCGCTGTCGGCCAACTGCTGGATCAGACCGCCTACGACCGTCTGATCCAAGACCAGACCGACGCGTGAGGGCTGCCCATGACCACTTTCCTCGACACCCATAACGAATTCATCGCCCGCCACATCGGCCCGCGTTCCGGCGATGAGCAGGCCATGCTCAACAGCCTCGGCTTTGATTCCCTGGAAGCCCTGAGCGCCAGCGTCATTCCGGAAAGCATCAAAGGCACCAGCGTCCTGGGCATGGA
>NZ_JBYVMF010000038.1:0-41974 GCF_058145095.1 Pseudomonas sp. MDV22-iso1 | reverse complement strand
GGAGCTGGTGGGCGAGTGGTCGCATCCGTATAGCCGTGAACAGGCGGTGTATCCGGTAGCGTCGTTGATCGAAGGCAAGTACTGGCCACCGGTCGGTCGTGTCGACAACGTGTTTGGCGATCGCAACCTGGTTTGCGCCTGCCCGTCGATCGAAAGCTACGCTTAAACAAATAAGGGGGCGGGTTTAATCGCCCCCAAATTCAAGAACACCACAAACCCCTGTAGGAGTGAGCCTGCTCGCGATAGCTATCTGTATGTGGACATTTTTGTTGAATGTCAGAGCGCTATCGCGAGCAGGCTCACTCCTACAAAGGATCTGTGGAAGGTTACAGTTTCCGCCAATTCCTATAACAAGAAACCGGAGAACAACCATGGCTTTAAGCGTGTTCGACCTGTTCAAGATTGGCATCGGCCCCTCCAGTTCCCACACCGTTGGCCCGATGCGTGCAGCCGCACGGTTCGTTGACGGCTTGCGGCGTGATGCGCTTTTGTCTGCAACCACCTGCGTCAAGGTCGAGCTCTACGGCTCGCTCGGCGCCACCGGCAAAGGACATGGCAGCGACAAAGCAGTGCTGCTCGGCCTGGAAGGCGAACACCCGGATACAGTGAACACAGAAACAGTCGCCGCCCGCTTGCTGGAAATTCGCAGCAGCGGTCGCCTGAACCTGCTCGGTGAACACACCATCGAATTCAATGAAAAGCTACACCTGGCGATGATTCGCAAGCCCCTGCCCTATCATCCCAACGGCATGATCTTTCGCGCTTTCGACACCGCTGGCCTGCAAATACGCAGCCGCGAGTATTACTCGGTCGGTGGCGGGTTCGTGGTCGATGAAGACGCTGCGGGCGCCGACCGAATCGTCGAAGACGCAACAAAACTGACCTTCCCGTTCAAAAGCGCCAAGGACTTGCTCGGTCACTGCACCACCTACGGTCTGTCGATCAGCCAGCTGATGCTGACCAACGAAAGTGCCTGGCGACCGGAAGCGGAGACGCGCGCCGGTCTGCTGAAAATCTGGCAGGTGATGCAGGATTGCGTTGCCGCCGGTTGCCGCAACGAAGGCATCTTGCCCGGCGGTTTAAAGGTCAAGCGTCGTGCCGCCGCACTTCATCGGCAATTGTGCAAAAACCCGGAATCGTCATTGCGCGACCCACTGTCGGTGCTGGACTGGGTCAACCTCTATGCGCTGGCGGTCAACGAAGAAAACGCCAATGGCGGACGGGTAGTGACGGCACCTACCAACGGTGCCGCGGGCATTGTTCCAGCGGTACTGCATTACTACATGCGTTTTATTCCCGGCGCGAATGACGACGGCGTGGTGCGCTTTCTGCTGACCGCCGCTGCTATCGGCATCCTCTATAAGGAAAACGCTTCGATCTCCGGCGCCGAAGTCGGTTGCCAGGGCGAAGTCGGCGTAGCGTGCTCCATGGCCGCGGGCGCACTGTGTGAAGTCCTGGGCGGCAGCGTGCAGCAAGTGGAAAACGCCGCCGAAATCGGCATGGAACACAACCTCGGCCTGACCTGCGACCCGATCGGCGGGCTGGTGCAAGTTCCTTGCATCGAGCGCAATGCCATGGGTTCGGTCAAGGCGATCAATGCGGTACGCATGGCATTGCGCGGGGACGGTCAGCACTTCGTCTCGCTCGACAAGGTCATCCGCACGATGCGCCAGACCGGTGCAGACATGAAAAGCAAATACAAGGAAACCGCCCGTGGCGGTTTGGCGGTCAACATTATCGAGTGCTGATGCGCTTACCTGCATCTGCACACTTTTTTCAGGAGCTGAATATGTCCACCGAACACCTGTTGAAAACCCCGTTGCATGCCCTGCACATCGAACTCGGCGCCCGCATGGTGCCGTTCGCCGGCTATGACATGCCGGTGCAATACCCGCTTGGCGTGATGAAAGAACACCAGCACACCCGTGATCAGGCCGGGTTGTTCGATGTGTCGCACATGGGCCAGATCCGTCTGACCGGCGCCAATGCTGCCAAGGCACTGGAAACACTGGTTCCGGTCGACATCATCGACCTGCCAGTGGGCATGCAGCGCTACGCCATGTTCACCAACGACACCGGCGGCATTCTGGACGACCTGATGGTTGCCAACCTGGGTGCCGATGAGCTGTTCCTGGTGGTCAACGCGGCCTGCAAGGATCAGGACCTGGCTCACCTGCGCAAGCACATCGGCGACCAGTGCACCATCGAGCCGCTGTTCGAAGAACGCGCCCTGCTGGCGCTCCAAGGCCCGGCAGCGGTGACCGTACTCGCGCGACTGGCACCCGAAGTAGCGAACATGACGTTCATGCAGTTCACTCGGGTAAAACTGCTGGGTGTTGATTGCTTCGTCAGCCGCTCCGGTTACACCGGTGAAGACGGTTTCGAAATTTCCGTACCGGCGGCCAGTGCCGAAGCCTTGGCTCGCGCACTGTTGGCCGAACCGGAAGTCGCCGCCATTGGCCTGGGCGCTCGCGATTCACTGCGCCTGGAAGCCGGCCTGTGCCTTTACGGCCATGACATGAACACCGAGACCACCCCCATCGAAGCGAGCCTGCTGTGGGCCATCTCCAAGCCTCGCCGAGCCGATGGCGCACGTGCTGGCGGCTTCCCTGGCGCTGAACCGATATTTGCCCAACAGCAATCCGGTGTCAGCCGCAAACGCGTTGGACTATTGCCCCAGGAACGCACCCCCGTACGTGAGGGCGCGGAAATCGTCAACGAAGCAGGCGATATCATCGGCACTGTCTGCAGCGGCGGTTTCGGGCCGACGTTGGGGGCGCCACTGGCGATGGGTTACGTGGACAGTGCATACGTCGCCATCGATACCCCGGTCTGGGCGATCGTTCGTGGGAAAAAGGTGCCTTTGCTTGTAAGCAAAATGCCATTTGTTCCACAACGCTACTATCGCGGTTGATTGACTGTTCCTATAAGTAACGCGATTGCGTTAACAGTGCACTAATGTGTAACGCAATCGCCATAAAAGAGTGCATGGTTTGGCCTCAGGCTTCGATTATGAACTTTACTTATAACGTTCGAAAACAATTGAACAACGCTAACGAATAAGCGAGCACTATTGCACTGACTATTGCCGCCAACCTGAGCAAAACCGGGCCTTCGCGGGGGCTTGTTTTTTCTCCCTTAGTTGGCGTAGAGTTTGTTCACTGTGTTTGCATGGGTCGCTTGGAATCGTGACCTGGGCAGTAGCCTACAAGTTAGCTACATCCCGTTCGACGTCTTCTTACTCTCCTGCAACCAGCCCCAGTACTCTTTCATTAGAAGGAGGCTGTCATTAATTTTTGCGTGATAGGAAATAAGAAATGTCCCAACGTCAGAGCGGTACCGTCAAGTGGTTTAACGACGAGAAAGGTTTTGGTTTTATCACTCCAGAAAGCGGTCCGGATCTGTTCGTGCATTTCCGCGCTATTCAGGGCAACGGCTTCAAAAGCCTGAAAGAAGGCCAGAAAGTGACTTTCGTTGCTGTGCAGGGCCAGAAAGGCATGCAGGCTGACGAAGTACAAGCAGAAGCCTAATCTTCTGTTACGAAAAAGCCCCTGATGCTGACATCAGGGGCTTTTTTGTGCGCGTAAATCCGTAAAATGGCTTCTTTTTTCCGCCGAGAGCCTGCCATGTCGAAACACCTGCTGAATCCCCAGGGCGATTTTCCCGCCGCTGGTCTGGGTCGTCGTCTGGCAGCGATGTTCTACGACTTCCTGTTGTGCACCGCCCTGCTCATTGTCACCAGCGGTATCTACAAGATGATTCAGATGGCGATCATTGGTGAAGACAGAATGCGCACGCTGACCGAAGCAGGGGCGCTGGATGGCGATCCATTACTGTCTACTGTGTTGGTGTTTGTGCTGTTTGGTTTCTTCGCCAAGTTCTGGACCTGGTCTGGTCAGACACTGGGCATGCAAGTCTGGTGCATCCGCGTGCAGAATGCCGACGGCTCATCTATCAGCTTGTGGCAGGCGCTATTGCGCTTTGTTGTATCGATTGCGTCACTGCTGTGCGTTGGCATGGGATTCGTCTGGTCACTGTTCGATAAACAGAAACGCAGCTGGCATGACATGTATTCAGGAACCCAACTCGTTCGAATTCCAAAGAAAACCAAATAACGACCCAAAAAGAAGATCGTCCGAAGGCGAGGGCCGCGTTCGGACGATCTTTTGAGCTTTCGATTTCGGTCTTAAGCGTTACCCGCCAGCTTCATCCGGGCAGCCTGGGTGAAATCCAGCATCCGCTTCAAAGGGCGAATCGCCTGCGGTATCAACGCCGGATCAACAAAGATCTCGTTAGTCCCTTCCTGCAAGCTCTTCAGCGTGCGCTCAAGCGTGTTCATGGCCATCCACGGGCAATGTGCGCAACTGCGGCACGCTGCCCCGTTACCGGCTGTTGGCGCTTCGATGAACACCTTGTCCGGACACAGCTGCTGCATCTTGTAGAAAATGCCGCGGTCGGTGGCGACAATAAACGTCTTGTTGGGCAGGCTCTGAGCCGCGGCGATGAGCTGGCTGGTGGAGCCAACGGCATCGGCCAGCTCGATCACCGACGTTGGCGACTCCGGATGCACCAGAATCGCTGCGTCCGGGTACAGCGCCTTCATGTCTTCGAGCTGCTTGGACTTGAACTCTTCGTGAACGATGCAGGCACCGTCCCACAGCAGCATGTCCGCACCGGTCTTGCGCTGGATATAGGTGCCCAGATGCTTGTCCGGACCCCAGATAATCGTTTCGCCGTTATCCATCAGGCTTTCGACGATTTCCAGCGCACAGCTTGAAGTCACGACCCAGTCCGCCCGGGCTTTGACGGCGGCCGATGTATTGGCATACACCACCACCGTGCGTTCCGGGTGCTGATCGCAAAACGCTGAAAACTCGTCCACCGGGCAACCCAGGTCCAGCGAGCAGGTCGCTTCCAGGGTTGGCATCAGGACGCGCTTTTCAGGGTTGAGGATTTTTGCCGTCTCCCCCATGAATTTCACACCGGCGACGACCACGGTCTTGGCCGGATGAGCATTGCCGAAGCGGGCCATCTCCAGCGAGTCGGAGACACAGCCCCCAGTCTCTTCGGCAAGGGCCTGAATAACCGGATCACAATAGAAGTGGGCGACCAGTACCGCGTCCTGAGCCTTGAGCTCGGCGGCGATAGCGGCGCGGTAATAGGCCTCTTCCTCGGCAGTCAGCGGCTTGGGCTGCTTGGCGTCGAGGTGGGCTTGAACCAGAAGGCGTTCAGAAATCTGCGTCATGTTCGCAAGACCTGCAAGCGCTTACGCGCGAAAGTCGAGTATACACCCGGCTCCAGCCCCCTTGAGGGCACCGCCGGGAGAGTGAGTATCATCAGGCACGGACAACGTTGAAGAGGCGCAAGGCTACAGAATATCCAATGGATGCAAAAGATGATTCTGACCTGTGCCATGCGATACGGCTCACTCAGCGGCAAACACAAATCGCGGGCAAAAAAAAATCCGGAAATCCTCACTTTCGTGGGCCTTCCAGACTTTTAAAACTGCTATAAAAATGGTGGGTCGTGTGGGATTCGAACCTACGACCAATTGGTTAAAAGCCAACTGCTCTACCAACTGAGCTAACGACCCGCTGTGTGGTGGCGCGTATAATACTGATTTTTAAGGACTATTCAACACCTAATTTGAAATAAATCAAAAATAAGGTGTTGGATCGTCGATTCCGGCCGCTGCAAAGCCTTCAGCACGCAGTCGGCAGCTGTCGCACTTACCGCACGCCCGGCCGTTATCGTCGGCCTGATAGCAGGAAACGGTCAGGCCGTAATTAACCCCAAGCTTCACCCCTGCCTGGACAATCTGTGCCTTGCTCAGGTTTTGCAAAGGCGCCTGGATGCGGAAACCATTCCCCTCGACTCCAGCCTTGGTCGCCAGATTAGCCATACGCTCGAACGCCTCGACGAACTCGGGACGGCAATCCGGGTATCCGGAATAATCCACCGCGTTCACGCCGATAAAGATGTCACGCGCTCCCAGCACTTCGGCCCAGCCCAGCGCCAGGGATAGAAACACCGTGTTGCGCGCAGGGACGTAAGTCACCGGAATGCCTTCACCGGCAACCTCAGGCACATCGATGCTGCTGTCAGTCAACGCTGAACCGCCGATGCCGTTCAGGTTTATACCAATCACTTTATGCTCAACCGCGCCGAGGTCTCGGGAGACGCGTGCAGCAGCGTGCAATTCCGCATGGGAGCGCTGACCGTAATCGAAGCTCATGGTGTAGCAGGTGTAACCATCTGCGCGAGCCATGGCCACGACAGTCGCCGAGTCCAGGCCGCCGGACAGCAGGATAACCGCACGTTTTTCAGCAGTGTTCAGGTGATCAGTCATTTCAGCGCCCCGGCTCGTCATTCCAAAGATATTTATGCAGCTGCAGTTGCAGACGCACTGGGAGATTGTCCGCGACTACCCAATCAGCCAGGTCCCGAGCATTCAGGTCATGGTGACTGGGTGAGAACAGCACCTCGCCAGCCCGTCGATCCAGACCGTACTGGATCAGTTTGGAGACAGCCCAGTCGTAGTCCTCCCGGGAACAGATGACAAACTTCACCTGATCATTGGGCGTGAGCAGCTCGATGTTCTCGTAGCGATTACGGTGCGCCTCCTTCGAACCCGGCGTCTTCAGGTCAACAACTCGACTGACCCGCGAATCTACTGCCGAGATGTCGAGAGCACCACTGGTTTCCAGTGACACTTCGTAACCGGCATCACACAAGCGCTTGAGCAAAGGAATGGCGTTGGGTTGCGCCAAAGGCTCGCCGCCTGTGACACACACATAGCGCGGACGAAAGCCGGCGACTTGCTCGATGATGTCATCGAGCGGACGGACAGTGCCGCCAGTGAACGCGTAGGCGCTGTCGCAGTATTGGCAACGCAGTGGGCAACCGGTCAGTCGCACAAAAACAGTGGGCAGCCCGGCAGTTCGCGTTTCACCCTGCAACGAGTAAAAAACTTCGGTGATTCTCAATGTGTCTTGCATAGTCGCCACGGGCGTAACAGCTAAACAGGCTGTCCGCCTCCGTCAGGCACTTCAAGGAACCCCGCCATCGCGCGAATCCCAAAAAGCGGTATTACATAAAAAGGGCGTGAATTCTAACGAAAAAACCCGCAACAAGTGCGGGTTTCTTCAAAACGGGTCCAGCAAGCTTACATGCGCTGCAAGTCGCGCTGTGCCAGCTGAGCGGCGGAAGTCCCCGGATACTGGGCAACCACCTGCTGCAGAATGCCTTTGACCTTGTCGGTATGACCCAGGCGGCGCTCTACATCAGCAAGCTTGTACAGCGAGTCAGGCACTTTTGCATGCTTGGGATACAGCTGCGAAACCTTGGCAAACGCCTGACCTGCGCCTTGCAGGTCGCCTTTGGCCAGGTTTACCTCGCCCAACCAGTACTGAGCGTTACCCGCGTACTGGCTGTTCGGGTACTTGCGCAGGAAAGCGGCGAAGGCCTGACTGGCCTTGTCGAAATCCTTGGCCTTGATCAGGTCGAAGGCTGCATCGTAATACAGTTTTTCCTTCGCCGGATCAGCCGGTTCAGTACCGGCAGCCGGTGCTTGAGCGGCAGCTGCTCCGGCACCTGCGCCTGCTGCTGCGGGGGCATTCAAATCGCCACCGCTTGAAGAATTCTCAGGAGTCGCGGCTGGTGCACCGCCGGTTCCTATGCGCCGATCAAGATCCTGATATCGCTCCAGGCTTTCTTGCTTCATGCGCGCTACATCATTTTGCAGAACTTCGATGATGCCTTGTTGGCGCGAGATCTGCTCCTGCATCGATTGCAGTTGGTTGAACAGCTCGCCCTGTGCCGAGACAGGGGCCGAAACCCCTCCCCCGGCATAGGCGCCGTTCGTACCGTAACCCGCAGGCGGATAACTACTCCCGCTATTGTTATAGCCGGAGTTGTCCTCGACCACAGGAACCGCAGCCCACACCGCGAGCGGTGCGAGGCTGAGAGCCAAAACAGTTACAGCACGACGGCACGTTCGCATGACGAATTACTTACGCAGTTCGACGCGACGGTTTTGAGCCCAGGACTGCTCGTCGTTGCCGGTAGCAACTGGACGCTCTTCGCCGTAGGAAACCAGTTCCAGCTGAGCTGGGGAAACGCCTTGCAGTACCAGGTAGCGCTGAACGGCTTTCGCACGACGCTCGCCCAGTGCCATGTTGTACTCACGAGTACCACGTTCGTCGGTGTTGCCTTCCAGAACAACGCGAGCGCCGTTTGCTTTCAGGTCTTTGGCGTGAACGTCCAGAGCGCGCATGGCTTCTGGCTTCAGGTCCGAACTGTCGTATTCGAAGTAGAAAGTGGTGATAGCGCGCAGAGCAGCTTCTTCGCTCAGGGAGCCGTCAACTGCACCAGTGTTTGCGCCATAACCAGCGTTTGGATCAACAGCTGCGCCTTCACCGGCATTGTCGCCGCCTTTAGACGAGCAACCAACGGCTACGGACAAAGCCAGAGCCAGAGCAGCAAACTTACCAAACTTCAGCATTTCCATCGTGAAACTCCTAATGAACCCCAATGTGTTAAGTACAACGTGTAGCGCCGCGTCAGTTCAGGTAAGGGGACCAGGAAGGTTCTCTGACTTCGCCTTGTGCGGTAGGAAGCGGGAGCCTTACGCGTCCATTAATGGACACGAGCATCAAGACTCCCCGGCCCTGCTGGCGGGTGGCGTAGATTACCATGGTGCCGTTGGGCGCAACAGTAGGCGACTCGTCCAGAGTGCTATCAGTGAGGATCTTTACACTACCTCGCTGCAAATCCTGGGCCGCCACCTTGAAATTGGTGAAGCCTTCCTGGCGGTGAATCATCACCAGGGTCTTTTCGTCAGCCGACAGTTTAGGGTTGGCGTTGTAGTTACCAATGAAAGTCACACGCTCTGCACCGCCACCACCGGCGCTGGTTTTGTAGATCTGTGGCTTGCCGCCACGGTCGGAGGTGAAGTAGATGGTTGAACCATCTTTACCCCAGAACGGTTCGGTGTTGATGCCAGGACCGTTGGTGACACGCGTGATCTGACGCGAACCCAGGTTCATCACATAGATGTCCGGGTTACCGTCTTTCGACAGGACGAATGCCAGGCGATTGCCATCCGGCGACCAGGCTGGCGCGCCATTCAGGCCTTCGAAGTTGGTAATTTGCTCGCGGCGACCGGTGTCGATGTTCTGCATGAAGATGCGCGGGCGCTTCTGCTCGAACGAAACATAGGCGATGCGCTTGCCATCCGGTGCGAAACGCGGCGACAGGATTGGCTCGCGCGATTGCAGCAGCGTTACGGCGCGGGCACCGTCATAGTCCGAACGTTGCAGCGTGTAACGCGTGTTCTTCTCGGAGAAACGCTCAGCCGTCACGTACAGCAGGCGAGTCGAGAATGCACCTTTGATACCGGTGAGTTTTTCGAACGACTGGTCTGAGATGTAGTGAGCCATGTCACGCAGCTGATCAACGCTACCCGACACGCTACCGGTCAGCACTTGCTGCTCGGTGGCGACGTTGAATAGCGCGTACTGAACCTGGAGGCGACCGCCAGCAGGCGTAATGCTGCCGACCATGACGTATTGGGCGCCCAGCGCCTTGAAGTCGCGGTAGATGATTTCGCTGGCCTGACTTGGCTGGCTGATCATGTTCTGCTTTGGAATCGGCGAGTAGTAACCCGAGTTACGCAGGTCGTTACCGATGATTTCGGCCATATCGTCCGGCAGCACGCTGCCGCCCTGGTTGCCAAACGGCACGACTGCAATCGGGGTAGCCCGATCACTGCCGCTGGTAACCAGAATGTTTTTCTCATCTGCTGCCGCCATACCTGCCATGCAGCAGATAAAGACCAGCATTCCTCGAAGAAGGTTTCTCACAAGGCTAGATCCTCAGGTGTGAATGTCATCTTGAATGAACGATACGGAGCAAAATCACTCGGCTTCATTCCCTGCATTTCTGTCAAACGACCAATATTTTTCACTGCCGCCACTGCCGAAGCGTCAAACGGACCATCGCCGCTGGACTTGCCAACACTGACCGAAGTCACCGTACCATCCGGCAACATGCCGATTTGAAGCACGACCGTCATACCTTTGCGTGCCGAAGGTGGACGAGCCCAGCCTTCTGCTGCACGAGCACGAATCAAGTCATCGAAGCTGCCGGCGACTTCATCGCCCTGCTCATCCGCCAAGGCCTGCTGACGCTGAGGCGTGTCGGAAAGCAAATCTGCCAAGGCCTGGGCCTTTTTCTCTTCAGCGGATTTACGTGCTGCTTCCTGCGACTTTTTCTTCGCAGCATCGGCAGCAGCTTTCTTCTTCGCGTCTTCGGCGACTTTCTTCTTCGCGTCTTCAGCTTCAGATTTCTTCTTGGCGTCTTCCGCGGCTTTCTTCTTCGCGTCTTCGACGATCTTTTTCTTCGCTTCTTCAGCGGCCGCTTTCTTGGCCTCTTCTTCAGCAGCCTTCTTGGCTTCTTCTTCAGATTTCTTCTTGGCTATATCAGCCAATTGTTTCTCTTCTGCCTTTTTGGCTTCGGCGGTCTTCTTCGCTTCATCGGCTTTCTTGGCTTCATCAGCCTTTTTAGCCTCTTCCGCTTTCTTGGTCTCGTCGGCCTTCTTGGATTCTTCGGCTTTTTGAGCCGTATCTTCCTTCTTTTGTTCCGCGGCTTTGATCGCTTCCTGTTCGATCTTTTTCTGTTCCATCTGTTCGACTTCGGTCTGGCGCGCAGCGGATTTCTTCGCCTCACCCGCAATCTTCTGATTGGTCTGGGTGGTTGCCTGACTTTTCGATTTCAGCTGGTACAGGGTCGCCTGGACGATCGGCCTGGCCGGCGGCAACTCCGGGGTCATGGCGAAGCTGACAAACAACATGCCGAATACCAGCACGTGCAAGCCAATTGCCCAGACACTAGGCCAGAAGTAGCTTTCCGAGGCTGTCGGCTCTCGCTGTTGCTGCATCAGGGCGCCTCGGTAATCAAGCCAACGTTACCGACCCCGGCTTTCTGGAGACCGCCCATGGCGCCCATGACCGATCCGTAATCGACGGTCTTGTCGCCTCGAATGAAGACCTGGGTGTGCTTGCCACCTTCAGTGCCGGTCCGAATGATCTTGGTCACGGCGTCAGTCATCTGCGGCAAGGTCATGGCCTTGTCCTGCTGCTTCTGGGTATCGACTTCGCTGCCAAGGTTCCAGTAATAGGTCTTGTCAGCCTTGATCGAAATGGTCAGGACCTGGGTGTTGTTGTCCTGCGGCAAGGCTTCGCTGGAAACCTTCGGCAGATCAACTTTCACGCCCTGATTGAGCATCGGTGCGGTCACCATGAAGATGACCAGCAGTACCAGCATCACGTCGATGTAAGGCACTACGTTCATCTCGGCGACCGGCTTGCGCTTTTTGCGAGCTCGAGCGATTAAAGCCATTGGAAATTACCTGCTTATTCTTCGCTGGTGTGCACTTTGCGGTGCAGGATCGCCTGGAATTCATCGGCGAAGGTGTAGTAGCGGCTGATCAGCGTTTCGCTGCGGGCAGCAAAACGGTTGTAGGCGATAACGGCAGGGATCGCGGCGAACAGGCCGATCGCGGTAGCAATCAGCGCCTCGGCAATACCCGGTGCCACAGTGGCCAGGGTTGCCTGCTGCGCGGTGGCCAGGCCACGGAAAGAGTTCATGATGCCCCAAACCGTACCGAACAGACCGATGTACGGGCTGACGGAACCGACGGTCGCCAGGAAAGGCAGGCTTTGTTCAAGCTTTTCTTCTTCGCGGGAAATGGCAACGCGCATGGCACGGGCCACACCTTCCATGACCGCTTCAGGATCAACGCCTGGCTGCTGACGCAGACGGGAGAACTCCTTGAAACCAGCACGGAAGATCTGCTCCACACCCGAATCCGGGTCAGGATTGCTGCCGGCCTGACGGTAGAGTTTGGACAGGTCGATACCCGACCAGAAGCGCTCTTCAAAGCTCTCCAGGGCACGTCGACCCGCGCGCAGCAAGTTGCTGCGCTGAAAGATCATGATCCATGAGGTCACCGATGCGGCTACCAGGATCAGCATTACCAGTTGCACCACGATACTGGCATTGCTGACCAGGCTCCACATGGAGGAATGGTCGACGACGTTAGCTTCCACGCTTTATCTCCTGCTTTGAGTGTGTACCCGCGCCGCTCACGTCGGCAAAGGCCGCACGTAGAGCTTCGGGAATGGCCCGGGGTTTCAAACTGTCAGTGCGCACACAGGCCACCAAAAACTGCCCTTCACAGAGCAGCGCATTATCCGTTGTCCGCCTGACCTGCTGCTTGAAACGCAGGCTGACCCGGTTCAATTCGATTACTTCAGCACTTACCAGAAGCTCGTCGTCCAGTCGCGCCGGCGCGTGGTAGCGCGCTTCGCTGGAATGCACGACGAATAACAGGTCCTCCCCTGCCAGCTGGGATTGGGCAAAGCCCAGCTCCCGGAGCCGCTCGGTTCGAGCCCGTTCCATAAACTTGAGGTAATTAACGTAATACACGATGCCGCCCGCATCGGTGTCCTCGTAATAAACGCGACAACGATGTGCGAAAGGCTCAAGCCCGTTTTGCGCGCGCATACTCTAGTGCTTACTCCTCAGGTTGCCAATCCGGCCAGGCAACTGTTTTTCATTGTTCTGCGGCTTTCTCGCGAAAGCACGGTCCTAGGACAGCGCAAACCTCGAATCGATCAGCCCGCAGAAGTGATTAATCGTCTACGGCATCCAGGGATTCGTCTACTACAGGCATATCGCCCATTCGTGACGGGATGTTTAAACCAAAATGCAGGTACGCATGCCGCGTGACCACCCGCCCCCGGGGTGTCCGCATGATATAGCCTTGCTGAATCAGGTACGGCTCCAGCACATCTTCAATGGTGTGGCGCTCTTCGCTGATCGCGGCCGCCAGACTGTCCACCCCGACCGGGCCACCGTCGAATTTTTCGATCATGGTCAGCAACAGACGCCGATCCTGATGATCGAAACCACGCTCGTCGACATCCAGCAGGTTCAAGGCGAGGTCGGCGATCGGCTTGGTGATATGGCCCTTGGCACGCACTTCAGCGAAGTCCCGCACCCGACGCAACAAGCGGTTGGCGATTCGTGGAGTACCCCGGGCCCGACGGGCAATTTCAAAGGCGCCCTCCGGATCAAGCGGCAAGCCGAGGATGCTCGCTGAACGGCTGACAATCGTCGCCAGGTCCGCGGTGCTGTAGAACTCAAGGCGCTGCACGATCCCGAAACGATCCCGCAACGGGTTGGTCAGCATACCGGCGCGCGTCGTCGCACCCACCAGGGTGAAGGGTGGCAGATCAAGCTTGATTGATCGCGCAGCCGGCCCCTCGCCGATCATGATGTCCAGCTGGAAATCTTCCATCGCCGGGTACAGTACTTCCTCGACGATCGGCGACAGCCGATGGATTTCGTCGATGAACAGCACGTCATGAGGTTCAAGATTGGTCAATAACGCCGCCAGATCACCCGGACGCTCCAGCACCGGACCGGAGGTGCTTTTGATCGACACCCCCATTTCCTGAGCGATGATGTTGGCCAAGGTGGTCTTACCCAGCCCCGGCGGACCAAAAATCAATGTGTGGTCCAGGGATTCGTTACGCCCACGAGCAGCCTGGATAAATAATTCCATTTGCTCGCGAACCGTCGGTTGACCGATGTACTCGGCCAGGCTGACAGGACGAATTGCCCGGTCCTGGACTTCCTCGCGATCACGAGGGCCCGGCGCGGCGGTAATCAGACGATCAGCTTCAATCACTTAGATCATTCCCTTCAGGGCACGACGAATCATGTCTTCACTGCTCAAGCCTTTCTCCTTGATCGCGGAAATCGCCTTGCTGGCTTCCTGCGGCTTGTAACCCAGGGAGATCAGCGCACTGACTGCATCATTTTCTGCCGTCGCGACCGGCGCCGGTGCATCCGGACCACCTGGCTGATTGGGTACCAGAGCGAACATCGCCGGCACGGTTTCCCATGCCTTGAAGCGGTCCTTGAGCTCTACCAGCAAACGCTCGGCGGTTTTCTTCCCGACGCCGGGCACCTTGGTCAGTGCCGAAGTGTCCTGGGATTGCACGCAACGCACCAGCTCATCGACTTCCAGACTCGACATCAAAGCCAGGGCCAGTTTCGGCCCCACACCATTGAGACGGATCAACTCGCGAAAAAAGTCTCGCTCACGCTTGCCATAGAAACCATAGAGTAACTGCGCGTCTTCGCGCACGACCAAATGGGTGTGCAAGGTCAGCGGTTCACCGACCGACGGCAGGCGATAAAGCGTGGTCATAGGCACTTCCAGCTCATACCCCAGACCATTTACATCCAGAATCAGGTGCGGCGGCTGTTTCTCAGCCAGGGTGCCGCGCAAGCGTCCAATCACGTTTCAGATCCTTGAGCGTTTGCCAGAGCTTTGCTGGCGACTGACAGAACAAGGGTTTCGTACCGGCAACACAGGCACAAAAACCCTCATTCCCTAAAAATGATTGCTGATGCTATCAGAGACGCAGGCGACCGCCACGACTGCGTGCGGCACCCAGGCCATGCGGCAGCAGACTGGACCGGGTATGAGCGTGACAAATCGCAATGGCCAAGGCGTCAGAGGCGTCTATTTGCGGCTTGCTGGTCAATTTCAGCATATGCATGACCATCATCTGCACCTGCTCTTTATTCGCCGAGCCAGTGCCTGTTACCGCCTGCTTGACCTGAGTCGCGGTGTATTCGGCGATTTCGAGGCTTTCCTCAGCGCCGGCCACGATGGCGGCGCCGCGCGCCTGGCCAAGTTTCAGCGCGGAATCGGCGTTGCGGGCCATAAAGACTTTTTCAATTCCCATTGTTACAGGGCCATAGGTCTGAATGACTTCACGAACGCCGCGATAAACGATTTGCAGACGCTCATGCAATTCCCCCGAACCGGTACGAATGCAGCCCGACGCTACGTACACACAGCCACGCCCGGTATCGCGCACCACGCCATAACCGGTGATGCGCGAACCGGGGTCGATACCAAGTATTAAAGTCATAACGCCTGCAGAAAGAGATCGCTGTAGCTTGAGAATAACCGTGTAGGACCTGCCGAAGGCTGCGATCCTTTAATAAAAAGCCAAAATCAAAAGATCGCAGGCTTCGCCAGCTCCTACAGGGGCCAAGTGAAGGCTGCGATCTTTAATAAATGCATCAACCGAGTTGAGCGGCAACCGACTCCGGGATATCCGCATTGGAGTAGACATTCTGCACGTCATCCAGGTCTTCAAGCATGTCAATCAGCTTGAGGACCTTCTCGGCGCCCTCCAGGTCCAGCTCGGCGCTGGTGGTCGGCAGCATGACGATTTCCGCATCATCACCTTTGAAACCGGCCGCCTCCAACGCGTTACGCACGGAATAGAAACCGGCGAACGAGGTGGACACGTCGATGGAACCGTCTTCGTGGGTGACCACGTCATCGGCATCCGCTTCCATGGCCGCTTCGATCAGCGCGTCTTCGTCGACACCCGGTGCGAAGGAGATCTGACCTTTGCGTTCGAACAGATAAGCAACCGAACCGTCAGTTCCCAGATTGCCGCCGCACTTGCTGAAGGCATGTCGAACGGCTGCAGCAGTGCGATTACGGTTGTCGGTCATGCACTCGACCATTACCGCCACGCCGCCAGGGCCGTAGCCTTCGTAGGTCAACTCGACCATGTCGTCAGTGTCGGCAGCGCCCGCACCGCGAGCGACTGCACGGTCAATGATGTCGCGGCTCATGTTCGCACCAAGCGCCTTGTCCAACGCCAGACGCAGACGCGGATTGGAACCCGGATCACCGCCACCCTGACGGGCTGCGACGGTCAGCTCACGAATCCACTTGGTGAAAATCTTGCCCTTTTTGGCATCCTGACGTTCTTTGCGGTGCTTGATGTTCGCCCACTTGGAATGACCCGCCATAACTCGCTCCGAATTCTCTTTGAAACATTGCCCGCCACGCGAATCGTCGGCCAGCAAAAAAAAATCTCGACCTAAAGAAAAGGCGCACCCCGAAGGATGCGCCTTTACGGTCAGCGTTACTCTGCTTTAGGCGTTTCGCGCAGACGAATGTGCAGTTCGCGCAATGCCTTGGCATCTACCACACCCGGAGCCTGAGTCATGACGCAAGCCGCGCTCTGGGTTTTCGGGAAGGCAATGACTTCACGGATCGACTGGGCGCCGGTCATCAGCATGACCAGACGGTCCAGACCGAAAGCCAGACCACCGTGGGGTGGCGCGCCGTATTTCAAAGCATCGAGGAGGAAGCCGAACTTCTCTTCCTGCTCCGCTTCGCTGATACCCAGCAGACGGAACACCGACTGTTGCATTTCCTTGCGGTGGATACGGATCGAACCGCCACCCAGCTCGGTACCGTTCAATACCATGTCGTAGGCACGGGACAGAGCGGTCGCCGGGTTGGCTTCCAGTTCTTCCGGCGTGCATTTCGGCGCGGTGAACGGGTGGTGCAAGGCGGTGAAGCTGCCGTCGTCGTTCTCTTCGAACATCGGGAAGTCGACAACCCACATCGGTGCCCACTCGCAGGTCAGCAGGTTCAGATCGTTACCGACCTTGATCCGCAGTGCGCCCAGGGCCTCGCTGACAATCTTGGCCTTGTCGGCACCGAAGAACACGATGTCGCCATCTACCGCGCCAACGCGATCAAGGATCACATTGAGGTTGGCTTCAGGGATGTTCTTGACGATCGGCGATTGCAGCCCCTCGACACCCTTCGCGCGCTCGTTGACCTTGATGTAGGCCAGGCCTTTGGCGCCGTAGATGCCAACGAACTTGGTGTAATCGTCGATCTTGCTGCGGGGCATGCTTGCGCCGCCTGGAACGCGAAGAGCGGCGATACGGCTTTTCGGATCGTTGGCCGGTCCGCTGAAGACCTTGAAGTCGACTTCTTTAAGCTGGTCGGCAACGTCAACCAGTTCCAGCGGGTTACGCAGGTCTGGCTTGTCGGAACCGTAACGGCGCATGGCCTCGTCCCAGGTCATGTGCGGGAAGTCGCCGAAGTCCAGATCCAGCACTTCCTTGAACAGGTTGCGGATCATGCCTTCGGTAAGGCCCATGATGTCTTTTTCATCGAGGAAGCTGGTTTCGATGTCGATCTGAGTGAACTCAGGCTGACGATCGGCACGCAGGTCTTCGTCGCGGAAGCACTTGGCGATCTGGTAGTAACGGTCGAAGCCGGCCACCATCAACAGTTGCTTGAACAGTTGCGGCGACTGCGGCAATGCGAAGAACGAACCCGCGTGGGTACGGCTCGGCACCAGGTAGTCACGGGCGCCTTCTGGCGTGGCACGGGTCAGGATCGGCGTTTCGACGTCGAGGAAGCCGTTCTCGTCGAGGTAGCGACGGATGCTGGTGGTCATGCGCGAACGCAGACGCAGCTTCTCGAGCATTTCCGGACGACGCAGGTCGATGAAGCGATAGCGCAGACGAGTCTCTTCGCCGACATCCGAGAACTCGTTGAGCGGGAACGGCGGGGTTTCCGCTTCGTTCAGGACTTCGAGTTCGTAGCCCAGCACTTCGATCATGCCCGAAGCCATGTTGGCGTTGCCGGCACCGGCCGGACGCAGACGCACCTTACCAGTGACCTTGACCACGTACTCGCTGCGCACGCGATCGGCGGCGGCGAAGGTTTCTGCGCGATCCGGGTCGAAAACCACCTGGGCCAGACCGTCACGATCACGGATATCGAGGAAAATCACCCCACCGTGGTCACGGCGACGGTGAACCCATCCGCAAAGGGTAATTTCCTGGCCTTCCAGGCTTTCGTTCAGTTGGCCGCAATAATGGCTGCGCATCATGGTAGTGGTTTCACTTCTCGTAATTCGAAATTCGGTTGGAGGCCCCGCGCGCATCAGTCTGCTGATGGTGCAAGAACTCGCTCGTGTCGTTCAACTCAGGTTCCAGACCTTAGTCAGCTTTGTCGCCGCCAGCCAGATTCTTCTTGGAACCGGTCTTGAAATCGGTTTCGTACCAGCCGGTACCGCTAAGGCGGAAGCCTGGCATGGACAGCATCTTTTTAAGCTCTGGCGCCTGGCAGGCAGGGCAGTCGACCAGCGGTGCTGCGCTGATCTTTTGAATGGCTTCCAACTGATGACCACAGGAAGCACATTGATAGTCGTACATCGGCATGGGGGTTGTCTCGGCGATCAGGTTGCTACCGCATACGCAGGGCTTTGCGGAAAAGTGCGGGATTATATCCATTAAATGCAGCCAGTGCAGCCGTAAGACTGCACAGACCGACACTCTGCCACTTTTAGCGCGCCTGCCCAGTCAGGGTCACGCGCGCCCTTCCTTCAAGCTATGTACAACGCAGACAACCCTGACCAGTCCGCTGAAATTCTTCACTCCTCCGTGGCGCAAATGCACCTCGCGATCGACGTGAGACAACAACGCACTGACCGAACATCGATTGGCCCTGGCCATTTCTCCCAGAATATCCCAGTAAACCTGCTCCAGCCGCAAACAGGTCGCAAAGCCGTTTAAACGAACAGACCGTGATAACGGCTGGGCCAGCCCCATATCGAATTCACTGACAAACGGATCGATCCCGATACCTTTGAGTGGATCGAACCGTCCCTCTTTGCCTCTGACAACACTATCCATACTGTTGACACTCCTTTGTCATCCCGCCACTTGCAAGAGCAATGCTGGCTCTTATCAAAGCGCAGGCGCAAAGGTATATCCAGATGACTTTATGACCGTCGACGTAGGATAAGCCTACAACTGAGAGGCGATCTCGGAGCGGGTCTTGCTGAAGACGTTTTCCTACATGCGCGGGTAAAAGCTCATTCAGCAAGAAGGGAAAAGGATGGCATTGCGCGGACGACATCGACCAGACGTCATCCGCGCTCGCCTGCTCTTTATTACTGATCCAGCAATGAGCGCAGCATCCACGCGGTTTTCTCGTGGACCTGCATGCGCTGGGTCAACAAATCTGCCGTTGGCTCGTCGCTGACCTTGTCGAGCAATGGGAAAATACCGCGAGCCGTGCGGGTGACAGCTTCCTGACCCTCGACCAGCTGCCGGATCATGTCCTCGGCCTTGGGAACGCCCTCTTCTTCCTTAATGGAAGACAGACGCGCATAAATGGAATAGGCGCCCGGCGCCGGAAACCCCAGTGCGCGAATGCGCTCGGCAATCGAATCGACGGCCAGCGCCAACTCGTTGTATTGCTCTTCGAACATCAGGTGCAGGGTCCGAAACATGGGCCCGGTGACATTCCAATGGAAGTTATGGGTCTTCAAATAAAGCACATAAGTGTCCGACAACAGACGCGAAAGTCCGTCGACGATCGACTTGCGATCTTCTTCGCTGATACCAATATCGATTGCCATGCGTTTCCCCTAAAGGTGATGAAAATTCATCCAACAGGTGCAGGACCACTCTAGCAAGCCTGTCGCCACACCGCAGCAATGGATGCCCTTGGGGCGTGCGACAAATCGACCGCCCAGTGCCGCTGGACTCCCTGATTTGAGTAGCCACGGGCTTTGCTGTTAAATAGGCAGTGTGTCGCTAGCACCTTTTTTTCCGGGCGCTGCGCATAGGCTGATATCGGGAACGTGCCCAACGCCTCTTATTGTTCTGAAGCGAACCGTGCTCCATCAGCTCTTCCTTGTGATCCGTCTTAACGTGAGTTAATCAAAATGTTGAAAATCGTCCACCTGCTAATGGGCGCAGCAGCCTTGCTGCTGTCCTTCATCCCTAGCCTGCAAGCCGAAGCTGTTCCTTACCTGCAACACCAAGATGCGCTGTACCTGGCCTTTTTCGGCCTGCTTAATCTGACCCTCGCTCCTGTCATTCCTTACTGGAACAAAGGCACGCGTCATCAATTGCAAAACCTCGTCAGCGCCTTGCTGGTTCTGGCTGTCGTCTTGCAAACCCTGACGTTGTTCGCGCCAATGCCTGTCATTGCCGGCCAGCCTGCCGTTCTGTTCAGCCTGATCGCTGCCGTCATCGCCGTTCTGCTGCACCTGGCGATCAGCTTCTACAAATCTTCACCGGCTGCCGCCTCGCCAAGCTATGACATGACCAACCGCGATACCGGCACCGTCAAGTGGTTCAACACGTCCAAAGGCTTCGGCTTTATTTCCCGTGATTCCGGCGATGACATCTTCGTGCATTTCCGGGCTATTCGTGGCGAAGGCCACCGCGTTCTGGTGGAAGGCCAGCGCGTGGAGTTCTCCGTCATGAATCGTGACAAGGGCCTGCAAGCCGAAGACGTGATCGCTGCTCTGCCGCGACGCTGATCCAAAGCTAAAAAAAACCGCGAGCAGCCAGGCTGATCGCGGTTTTTTTATTGCCTGCTGTTTATCAGTAGTGCGGAGGTGGCGCCTCCTCTTCGGACGAATCGAATTGACCCGCCATTTCCTCCTGGCGCCTGAGCAAGGCAGCCATCTGCAACTGCAAGCGCTCAACCACGCGCTGTTGCGCTACCAGCACATCATTCAACGCCTGAATGGTGTCATCCTGAAACGCCAGTCGGCTTTCGAGATCGTTGACGCGTTCTTCCAGGCTCATGATTCAACCCTCCAGAAACGTGAAGTCATCGGATAACACCAGCCGCAGTCGCTCGCGAATGGTCGCGACCTGCTCCTGACTATAAGGAGTGGCAGGGTGTTTGCCCCACACCGGAGCCGGCCACGCAGCATCCTCGCGTTTGCGCACGATCACATGCATGTGCAACTGACTGACTACGTTACCCAGTGCCGCGACATTCAACTTATCGGCGTCGAACGAATCCTTGAGCACCTCCGAAAGCGCAGTCGTTTCCTGCCATAGCTGCTGTTGATCGGCGACATCCAACTGAAATATCTCGCTGATATCGTTGCGGCGCGGCACCAGAATGAACCATGGATAGTTGGAATCGTTGGACAGCAGCAGCCGGCAAAGCGGGAAATCCCCGATGGGTAACGTGTCTTGTTGAAGTCGTGGATCTAAAGCGAACACTGCGCGCACTCCCGGCTGGTCATCAGTTTTGAGCTTAGCGTCCGCCTCCAGAGACGACGCGCCAAGCGACAGGACGGCAGCATAACCGCGAACGTCGCCCGCTTCACGATGATCGACAATTCACACGACACATGCTCCGACATGGAACATTTTTGGCCAAGGCGCACCACTTCAGAACCAATTACTTTAAAAAAACCTCGGAAATGACTGAAAAACAACGATGTGTTCGCGACAGCTTGGCGGGCTTGCTGTATGAATTCAGCACAGCGATTGAAATTTATTGCACCAAAATCGCACAGTGCGTCTACGCTGATGCGTCGGGCATCCGCCGTTTACTCACTGACGGGGTGAACCGGTAACGTTTTTGGTTGTCACGCTGCCGACCATCAGGCTGAAACACGATGCCAATGATGGCGTCAAGCCCTGAAAAAAGGCGCTGAACCCCCCGGCTTTATGAGGTTTTTACAGCGGAAGAAGGTGTTTCTGAAAAAAACAGCGGCGTAACCCTGATTTGTGCACGCTTGTTGCATTCACACCCACATAGCTTTTGGCGCCTCCACTGGATGTGGCAGCCTGAAGGCAAATAAAAACAGTGGCAGGGTTGCCCAATGGAGATTCACACGTTTTACCAGGGACTCTTTTTACCGATGCTCAGGCCCTGGAAAACAACGAAAAAGTTGTCAGTCCGCTTGCGTCGGGGCTGCAAATTTGCGACATCGACCACGCTATTTGCGACACGCTCGTAAAGATGCTGAAAGGTTAGATGGGCAAGTATCGCCAACATGGTCGGCGTGATATAAGTTTGCGCCGACACAAAAAGAAAGAGCCGCCCAGATAATAAAACAGGTGGGACGGCAGTACTCTTATAAAACCAAAGGAGCAAATCACGATGCGCGTGATGAAGTGGAGCATGATCGCACTGGCAGTTGCAGCAGCAGCCAGCACTCAAATGGCTACGGCCGCACCTTTCGTAGGCGACCAGGCCGAAGCCAAAGGTTTTGTTGAAGACAGCACTTTCAACGTGCTGCTCCGCAACTACTACTTCAACCGTAACAAGAAAGACGGCGCAGTCGATGACAAAGACTGGACCCAGGGTTTCCACGGTGTATTCAACTCTGGTTACACCCAGGGCACCGTTGGTGTTGGTATTGACGCTTTCGGTTACCTCGCCATCAAACTGGACGGCTCCGACAAGTACTCGGGTTCGGGTAACCTGAGCACTAACGCTGCTGGCGAAAACAATGACAGCCAAGGCAAAGCCGGCGCTGCACTGAAAGTTCGCATCTCCAAGACCGAGCTGAAAGCTGGCGACATGCAGCCAAGCACCGCTCCTGTATTTGCTGTTGGCGGCTCGCGCATCCTTCCGCAAACTGCCAGCGGTTTCCAACTGCAAAGCAGCGAGATCAAAGACCTTGACCTCGAAGCCGGTCACTTCTACTCGGCGACCAGCCAGGACAAAAACGGCCGTGACGGCGGTCTGTGGGCCAACTACGCTGGCGTTGAAGCCGACACCATCAACTACGGTGGTGCGAAATACGGCATCAACGAAAACTTCAGCGTGTCGCTGTATGGCGCCCAGCTCGAAGATATCTGGAACCAGTACTACGCCAACGCCAACTACACCATCCCTATGGGTGGCGATCAGTCGGTGAACCTGGACGGTAACATCTACCGCACAGACGATTCCGGTAGCGCTGAAGCCGGCGACATCAGCAACACCGCGTTCTCCCTGGCAGCTGCTTTCTCGTTCCTGAAAGCACACACCCTCACCGTTGGCTTCCAGAAAATCAACGGCGATACTCCGTTCGACTACGTCGGCGTGGGTAAAAACAACCGTGGCGGCGACTCGATCTTCCTCGCCAACTCCATCCAGTACTCTGACTTCAACGGTCCTGGCGAGAAATCGGCTCAAGTACGTTATGACCTGAAAATGGCCGAATACGGCGTTCCTGGTCTGAGCTTCATGACCCGTTACGTTAAAGGTTGGGACATCGACGGTTCGAACGCTCCAACTAATGGCGCATACGCTGGCCTGTACGGTGAAGATGGCAAACACCACGAAACCAACGTTGAGGCCAAGTACGTAGTACAAGCTGGCCCGGCTAAAGACCTGTCGTTCCGCATTCGTCAAGCATGGCACCGCGCCAACACTGACCAAGGCGAAGGCGATATCGACGAGTTCCGTCTGATCGTCGACTACCCGCTGTCGATCTTGTAATCGAAAGCAGTTAGTTCGCGGTAACCAAAAAAAGGCCCATCTTCGGATGGGCCTTTTTTATTGTTTACGTTTTACAGTTACTGCACCGCAGATTCCTGAACCACTCGAATCACCCGCTGTGGAAACGGGATATCGATACCCGCAGTTTTCAATCGATCACGGGACTGTTCGTTGAACATGAACATCACGTCCCAGTAATCGGCTGTTTTAACCCAAACACGCAGGGAAACAGTAATCGAACTATCGCCCAGTGTAGAAATGACGGCTTGCGGAGCCGGCTCTGCCAAAATGCGTTCGTCCTTGGCCAGATCCAGCAATACCTCACGGGCTTTCTGCAAGTCCGCCTCGTAATCCACGCCCACATCAAAGACGACTTTGCGAGTCGGTTGACGGTTAGTATTGGTGATGATGCCGTTAGACAGATTACCGTTTGGCACAATGATGGTTTTGTTGTCACCGGTACGCAGTACGGTGTGGAAGATCTGGATGCTGTCAACTGTACCTGCAACACCCTGAGCTTCGATCCAGTCACCAATACGGAACGGGCGGAACAACAGAATCAGCACGCCGCCAGCGAAGTTTGCAAGACTGCCCTGCAATGCCAGACCGATGGCCAGACCCGCTGCACCGATGGCCGCAACGAATGATGTGGTTTCGACACCGATCATCGACGCCACGCTGACGATCAGCAATACCTTGAGAATGATGTTCGCCAGGCTGCTGATAAAGCCTTGAAGGGCCAGGTCGGCATTACGCAGCGCCAGCAGGGCACCGAGCTTTTGCGTGACCTTATTGATCAGCCACCAACCGATGGCCAGGGTAATGATCGCCAGCAGCACACGGCTACCGTATTCCATGATCATCGGAATCCAGGCCTGGGACGCCTTGACCAGGTTGTCCACTTCAGCATTCAAATCCATCGTTACACTCCTGATTTCCGGCTACCCGGCACACGAAAAATGAGCGGCAGAAAGACCGAACCCATGGGGCTCAATCGTTTCTGCCGTTGCTTGGGCCTCGGACGCCGAAAACGCCGAGAGGTTCCCGCCCCCGTCAGTCGCGGAAGTTGTTGAACTGCAGCGGCATGTCGAAGGTTTTGGCGCGCAGGGCCGCAATGGCTTCCTGCAGGTCGTCACGCTTCTTGCCAGTGATACGCACTTGCTCGCCTTGAATGGCGGCCTGGACCTTGAGCTTGGCGTCTTTGACGTGAGCGACGATTTTCTTCGCCAGCTCTTTGTCGATGCCTTCCTTGAGCACAGCTTCCTGCTTCATCAGCTTGCCCGATGCGTAAGCGTCCTTGACCTCAAGGCACTGCACATCGATCTTGCGCTTGACCAGCGCCAGCTTGAGGATCTCAATCATAGCTTCGAGCTGGAAATCGGCCTCGGCAGTCAGGTTGACAGTCAGGTCCTTTTCCTTGAACTCGAAGGTGCCTTTGCCTTTAAGGTCATAACGGCGATCGAGTTCCTTGACGGCGTTTTCGACCGCGTTGGTGACTTCGTGTTTGTCCAGTTCGGATACCACGTCGAACGACGGCATGTAATCTCTCCAATAAAAGGCGTACCGATGGAGCACGCCTGGCTTGCGGTTAAAATCCGCGCTGATTATAACGGGTCTTTCCCATCATTCACTGCGAGCCGCTGATGCACGCCTCAATCCGAGCAAAAAGCTGATGTCCACCACCTGGCATGTTCTGGGCGCCGGAAGTCTCGGCACATTGTGGGCTACACGCCTGGCACGTGCCGGGTTACCGGTCAGGTTGATCGTGCGGGACGCGACGCGCCTGCAAGCTTACGAGGCCGCGGGCGGGCTGACACTGATCGAACACGGTGAAGCACGCTGCTATCCGGTACCGGCGCAGACACCTGACAACAGTGAACCGATTGCTCGTCTGCTGGTGGCCTGTAAAGCCTACGATGCCGAGAACGCTGTCGCCCAGCTTGTACCCCGGATGGTCCCTGGAGCGGAGTTGATCCTCTTGCAGAATGGCCTGGGCAGCCAGGACGCCGTCGCCGCACAGGCCCCACAGGCGCGCTGCATCTTCGCTTCAAGCACCGAAGGCGCCTTTCGCGATGGCGACTGGCGCGTAGTGTTCGCCGGCCACGGTTACACCTGGCTGGGAGATGCGAGTCATCCAGTGGCGCCGTTCTGGCTGGATGATGTAACCGCCGCGGGCATCCCACATGAATGGAGTACCGATATCCTGACTCGACTGTGGCGAAAACTGGCGCTCAACTGTGCGATCAATCCGCTGACGGTGCTGCACGATTGCCGCAACGGCGGCCTTCAGGACCATCATTGCGAAGTCGCCACCCTCTGTGGCGAACTGACCGAGCTGCTCGAACGTTGCGGCCAGCCCGCCGCTGCCGAGGAACTGCAGCAGGAAGTAGAGCGCGTCATCCATGCCACCGCAGCCAATTACTCTTCGATGTATCAGGACGTCAGCAATCGGCGGCGCACCGAAATCAGCTACCTACTGGGCTACGCCTGTAAAGTCGCCGCCCGGCATCAATTGAACCTGCCGCACCTCAATCAGCTTGAGTCACGGTTGATCGCCCATCTGCACACCCTTGGATTGCCCAGCGACTGAGCAGCGGCTACGCTGGCCACTTGTTCCTTTTCAGCGACGAACCTGATGCCATTGCGCCAGCGCCTTGAAAACCTCCCGGTCGGCCAGAAACTGCTGGCCGCCCTGCTGGTGCTATTGACCACTGTCCTGCTGGTCGCCAACCTGACCTTTATCAGCGCCGCGTATTACATCTCGCAGGAGAGCATGGCGCCCCAGGCGTTGCAGACCATCGGGCGGCTGGTGTCCAACCCGAGTCTGGTGTCCGAGGCCTTGCAGTCGCCGGAAAGCGCCGAACGCCTGCTCAACGAACTGAACAGCTATTCCCCGTTGCGCGCGGCGGCACTTTACGACGGCAAGGGCGAACGGCTCGCGCAACTGCAACATGGCGAAAAGCTCAAGCTGCCGGAGCGCTACCGGCACATCGAGTCCTGGCAAGCGACTGAATTTCGCAGCAATCAACTGATCACCCTGCCCCGCCCCGGCACGGCTCCCGGCCATTTGCTCCTGGTTGCCAGCAGCGAATTACCGGTGGCCTTCTACACCGGCACCCTGACGGCCAGTCTCGGCATTCTGATTTTCAGTGTGCTGTTATGGCTGGTGATCGCCCGGCAGATCAAACGCCTGATTACCCAGCCCATCCATCAACTCGAAGAACTGTCCCGACAGGTGACCCGCGAAGAGAACTATGCCCTGCGCGCGTCCCGGGGCAACCATGATGAAATCGGCAGCCTCGCCGAGGCGTTCAATACCATGCTCTCGCGAATCGAAGCCCGCGAGCACCAACTCAAGCGCGCCCGGGACGACTCCCAGGCAGCCTATGACCAGGCCCAGGGTCTGGCCGAAGAAACCCGTCACACCAACCGCAAGCTGGAGCTCGAAGTCCAGGTGCGCAGCAAGATCGAAAAGAAACTCACGGGCTTCCAGAACTACCTCAACAGCATCATCGACTCCATGCCGTCGGCGCTGATCGCACTGGATGAACAGCTCTACGTGACGCAATGGAATCAGGAAGCCAGCGCCCTGTCCGGTACGCGCCTCGATGAAGCGTTGAATCAGCCGATATTCCTTGCGTTCGAACCCCTCAAGCCGTTCCTGCCGCAACTCAAGCAAACAGTCGAACAGCACACCGTGGCCAAGATCGAGCGTGTGACCTGGTTCAAGGACGACGAGCCCAAGCATTATGCGTTGACGTTTTATCCATTGATGGGCGGGGCCGGACGCGGTGTGGTGATCCGCATCGATGACATCACCCAACGCCTGTCGCTCGAAGAAATGATGGTGCAGTCGGAAAAAATGCTTTCCGTAGGGGGGCTGGCGGCCGGCATGGCCCACGAGATCAATAACCCGCTGGGCGCCATCCTGCATAACGTGCAGAACATTCGCCGACGCCTGTCCTCGGAGCTGCCGAAAAACCTCGAACAAGCTGAACTCATGGGTATTGAGCTGGAGACCGTTAACCAATACCTGGTCGCGCGCGAAGTCCCACAGCTGCTCGACGGTATCCAGCAGGCGGGCGCTCGCGCGGCGAAGATCGTGACGCACATGCTCAGTTTCAGCCGTCGCAGCACCCGCCAAATGGCCCCCTGCGATCTACCGGCATTGATTGATCAGGCAGTGGAAATCGCGGGTAACGACTTCGACCTGGCGATCGGTTTCGATTTCAAAGGCCAGGCCATCGTTCGCCAGTTCGATCCACAGCTCGGCCCGGTGCCTGGCACCGCCAACGAACTGGAACAGGTGTTACTCAACCTGCTGAAAAACGCCGCACAGGCCATTCACCAGCGCGAGGATGACCGTGAGCCCGGACGAATTATCCTGCGTACCAAGTTGAACCCGCCTTGGGCGGAGATCCAGGTAGAGGACAACGGTATCGGTATGAGTGAGAACGTCCGCAAGCGCACCTTCGAGCCGTTTTTCACTACCAAGGAAATCGGCCAGGGCACCGGCCTTGGCCTGTCCGTTTCTTATTTCATCATCACCAACAACCACAAGGGTCAGATGGAAGTGCAATCGACCTTGGGCCAAGGCACGTGTTTCACCTTACGCCTGCCCCTGGCGGGCACTCCGCTGGTCTCTCAAGAACTCAATCAGCTATCGAGGTAACCCATGGGCTTTCGCTTGTCGAAGATTTACACCCGCACCGGCGACAAAGGCGAAACCGGGCTGGGTGACGGCCGCCGCGTCCCCAAGGATCACCCGCGCATCGAGGCGATTGGCGAGGTTGATACGCTGAACAGCCAGGTCGGCGTGTTATTGGCGGGTCTGGCGGCAGAAAGCGACCGTTATCCGGGCTTGAACGAAGTGATCGACGTGTTGGCACCTTGTCAGCACCGCCTGTTCGATCTGGGTGGCGAGCTGGCGATGCCGGTGTATCAAGCACTGAACGCGGCTGAAATCGAACGCCTGGAAGCGGCCATTGATCTCTGGAACGAGGAGCTGGGACCGCTGGAGAATTTTATCCTGCCGGGCGGCTCGATGCTGATCGCCCAGGCCCATGTGTGCAGAAGCCTGGCACGCAGTGCGGAGCGCCAGTGCCAGCAGTTGAATGCGATTGAACCGTTGGCCGGGGTTGGGTTGGCCTACATCAATCGGTTATCGGATGTGTTGTTTGTGGTGGCGCGCTTGATTGCCAAGCGCCAGGGCGTTGCCGAGATTTTGTGGCAGCCGGCTTCCAAACCTGAGGCTTAGTCCAAGCATTGAGTGGCCCCATCGCGAGCAAGCATTACTCCTGTAGGAGCAAGGCTTTCCCGCGATGGGGCCAGCAGCCTGAACACACAATCAGGCCTCAGGCCAAAACGCCCGAATCCCCGCCACACCTTGCGCCCCTGCTTCCCAAGCCTTCTGCCGTTCAGTCGGGCCAACACCGCCCAACAGGAACACCGGCTTGCTGAATCCCTCGATCAACGTGGCAGCCTGCTGCCAACCCAACGGCTGAGCATCCGGATGCGTCTGGGTCGGCTGTACCGGTGACAACGTCACAAAATCCACGCCCATCTGCTCGGCCAGTGCCAGCTCTTCAGCGTTGTGGCAGGACGCAGCCAACCAGCGCGATGTCGGCAACGGTCGGCCCGCCGCCGCGTGTTTGCGCAATTGTGCCGAAGTGATGTGCCACCCGGCTGACGGAAAATCACCCAGCCATTCGAACGGTCCCTTGATCATCAACTGCGCCTTGCCGGCACACAGACCCGCTGCATCCACGGCCAGATCGCGGTACTTCGGATCGTAGCCGTTGGGCGCCCGCAGCTGGATCAGCTTGATGCCGCCCGCAATGGCTTTCTGAATACCGCGCAGCAGGGCCGGGGTTTCCAGGTCTTCGGGGGTGATCAAGTATTCGGCAGGCAAACGCGCGGCTGCGACGATTGGCTGATTGGCGGCCGGAAACTCGTAATCCAGCAGATCACGGGGTGCGACCCAGGCCAGCGGTTGGCCTTCAGCGCCGTGAGGCTCGCCGCTAAACGCCGACACCTCCCAGACATCCAGCAACACTTGCTTGTCCGGGTAATCGTGTCGGACCTTGATCAGCGGACGCGCAGCGTTGACCACGATGCCCAACTCCTCCTGAAGCTCCCGCGCCAGGGCGATTTCAACAGATTCGTCGGTCTCGACCTTGCCACCGGGAAACTCCCAAAGGCCACCCTGGTGCTGAGTGTCCGCACGACGAGCGATGAGGATCTTGCCGCTGCCGTCACGAATGACCGCTGCAGCTACATGAACACGTTTCACTGCCCAACCTCCTCCAGACCTGCTTTCTGCCAAGCCTTGAATGCTGGCCATTGGTAGATGGTTTCGACATAGGCCTCGTCAACCGCCGGCAATTTCACCTGATAGGTGCGCAGGCGAACGGCGATCGGCGCGAAAAAGGCGTCGGCTATTGTCGCATCGCCAAACAGAAACGCACCTGGTTCGGACGCAGCGTTACGGCACTCGGCCCACAACGCCAGCATGCGCTCAGTGTCTGCCTGAACGTCCGCTGGAACCGGCGACAGCGGTGCATCGCGAGACAGGTCAAACGGCATGTTGCCGCGCATGGCGAAGAACCCGGCGTGCATCTGCGCGCAGGCCGAACGCGCCTGGGCACGGGCGGCGGTGTCTTTGGGCCATAGATTGGCACCGGGGAATTGTTCGGCCAGGTATTCAGCAATGGCCATGGAGTCAGCGATGGTGCCGTGCTCGGTTTTCAACAGAGGGACTTTCCCGGTCGGCGAGTGCTTGAGCAGACGTTCGCGAGTATCGGGCTGGTTCAGCTTGATCAATTCTTCGGTATAGGTAGCGCCGGCCAGTTCGAGAGCCAGTGCGCCGCGCAGGGACCAGGAGGAAAGCAGTTTGTCGCCGATGATCAGGTGCAGGCTCATGTTCGGGACCTTTTGATGAGGAAAACAGGCCAGTCTTGTGGTGACTGGCAGACCGTCATCGCGAGTAAGCCCGCGCCCCCAATGGATCGAGCTGTACACACATCCAATGTGGGAGCAAACCTGCTCGCGATGGGCCGGGGTCGCGCTCGGCCGGCCCGGTTTACGTACGGTACTCAGCGTTGATCTTGACGTACTCGTGGGACAGGTCGGTGGTCCAGATGGTTTCGCTGCAATCGCCGCGACCCAGCTCGATGCGGATGGTGATTTCTTCCTGCTGCATCACCGCCGAGCCCTGGGCTTCGGTGTAAGTTGCTGCGCGGGCGCCATGGCTGGCGATGCACACTTCACCGAGGAACACGTCAATCTTGCTCACGTCCAGGTCTGGCACACCCGCACGGCCAACAGCGGCGAGAATGCGGCCCCAGTTTGGATCGGAAGCAAACAGAGCCGTCTTGATCAGCGGCGAGTGTGCCACGGTGTAACCAACGTCCAGGCACTCCTGATGATTGCCGCCGCCATTGACTTCAACGGTCACGAACTTGGTCGCGCCTTCACCGTCACGGACGATGGCTTGAGCGACGTCCATGCACACTTCGAACACGGCCTGCTTCAACTTGGCGAACAACTCGCCTTCGGCGCGGGTGATTTCCGGCAGTGCTGCCTGACCGGTTGCGATCAGCATGCAGCAGTCGTTGGTCGAGGTGTCGCCGTCGATGGTGATGCGGTTGAACGACTTGTTGGCACCGTCCAGCAACAGGTTTTGCAGCACATCGCGGGAGACTTTGGCATCGGTGGCAATGTAGCCCAGCATGGTCGCCATATTCGGGCGAATCATGCCGGCGCCTTTGCTGATGCCAGTGACGGTGATGGTTACGCCGTCATGCTGAAACTGGCGGCTGGCGCCTTTTGGCAATGTGTCAGTGGTCATGATGCCGGTGGCGGCAGCTTCCCAGTTGTCCACCGACAGGTCATCGAGAGCGGCTTGCAGCGCGCCTTCGATCTTCTCGACCGGCAGCGGCTCACCGATCACGCCCGTGGAGTACGGCAGCACCAGGCTGGCATCGACACCGGTCAGCTCTGCCAGTTTGGCGCAGGTGCGCTCGGCGGCGGCCAGGCCAGGTTCGCCGGTACCGGCGTTGGCGTTGCCCGTGTTGGTCAGCAGGTAACGCACAGGGCCTTGCACGCGTTGCTTGGCCAGAATCACCGGGGCGGCGCAAAAGGCGTTCAGCGTAAACACGCCTGCCACCGTCGAACCTTCGGCGCAGCGCATGACCACGACGTCTTTGCGCCCGGGGCGCTTGATGCCAGCCGATGCAATGCCGAGTTCAAAACCGGCAACCGGGTGCAACGTTGGCAAAGGACCAAGACCAACAGCCATGAATGCGCTCCTTAAAAAGTAGTCATCACCGTCACAGAATGAACGGCGGTGTTAAATGGCAAAACGCCGCGACGGCATAAGCCGGTCGCGGCGCGGGTATTTCAGCGTATGAAACGGGTTTTACTGGATCTGCCCGTGGCAATGCTTGAATTTCTTGCCCGAACCGCAGTAGCACAGTTCGTTTCGACCCAGCTTCTGCTCGTTGCGTACCGGCGCAGCGGCGAGGGCCACATCGACCTCTTCACCGAGCAATCCCGGTTGCTCAAGACCAGGCGCTTCGTCGTGCTGGAACTGCATGCGTGCCGCCAGTGCTTCGGCTTCCTGGCGCAGGCGTTGCTCTTCTTCGATCGGATCTTCGCGACGAACCTGAACGTGCGACAGCACACGAATAGAGTCGCGCTTGATCGAATCCAGCAGCTCGGAGAACAGCGTGAACGACTCGCGCTTGTACTCTTGCTTCGGGTTCTTCTGGGCGTAGCCACGCAAGTGGATACCGTGACGCAGGTGGTCCATGGTCGACAGGTGGTCTTTCCACAGGTCATCCAGTACGCGCAGCACGATTTGCTTCTCGAAGGTGCGCAGCGCCTCGGCGCCCGCCTGGTCTTCTTTCTCGTGGTACGCCGCGATCAGCTCGTTCATCAGCTTCTCGCGCAGGGTCTCTTCGTACAGGTGATCGTCTTCGTCGAGCCATTGCTGGATCGGCAACGCCACGCCGAAGTCGCTCTGCAACGACGCTTCCAGACCGGCCACATCCCACTGTTCAGGCAGCGATTGCGGTGGAATGTGCGCGCTGACGGTAGCGTTGAGCACGTCCTGACGGAAGTCAGCGATGGTTTCCCCGATGTTGTCAGCGGCCAGCAACGTGTTACGCATGTGATAGATCACTTTACGTTGTTCGTTGTTGACGTCGTCGAACTCGAGCAATTGCTTACGAATGTCGAAGTTACGGCCTTCAACCTTGCGCTGAGCCTTTTCGATGGCGTTGGTCACCATGCGGTGCTCAATCGCTTCGCCAGGCTGCATGCCCAGGGCTTTCATGAAGTTCTTCACCCGATCAGAGGCGAAGATGCGCATCAGGCTGTCTTCCAGCGACAGGTAGAAACGGCTGGAACCGGCGTCACCTTGACGACCCGCACGACCACGCAACTGGTTGTCGATACGGCGCGATTCGTGACGCTCGGACGCGATCACCTGCAAGCCGCCCGACTCGAGCACTTGCTGGTGACGTTTCTGCCAGTCGGCCTTGATCTGGGCAATCTGCTCAGGGGTCGGGTCTTCCAGCGAAGCCACTTCCACTTCCCAGTTGCCGCCCAGCAGGATGTCGGTACCGCGACCGGCCATGTTGGTGGCGATGGTCAGTGCACCGGGACGACCGGCCTGGGCAATGATCTCGGCTTCTTTTTCGTGGAACTTGGCGTTCAGAACCTTGTGTTCGATGCCTTCCTTGTTGAGCAGATTGGACATGTGCTCGGAAGTTTCGATGGTTGCAGTACCCACCAGCACCGGACGGCCCTGGGTCATGCATTCCTTGATGTCGGTGATGATCGCTGCGTATTTCTCTTCGGCGGTCAGGAACACCAGGTCGTTGTAGTCCTTACGGGCCAACGGTCTGTTTGGTGGAATGACCATCACCGACAAACCGTAGATCTGATGGAACTCGAACGCTTCGGTGTCTGCAGTACCGGTCATGCCGGACAGCTTGTTGTACAGACGGAAGTAGTTCTGGAACGTAGTCGAGGCCAGGGTCTGGCTCTCGGCCTGGATGTTCAGTTCTTCCTTGGCTTCGATGGCCTGGTGCAGGCCTTCGGACAAACGACGACCCGGCATGGTACGACCGGTGTGTTCGTCGACCAGGACGACCTGCCCGTCCTGCACGATGTATTCGATGTTGCGATGGAACAGCTTGTGCGCACGCAGACCGGCATATACGTGGGTCAGCAGGCCCAGGTTATGTGCCGAGTACAGGATCTCGCCTTCAGCCAGCAGGCCGACGCGGGTGAGCATGTCTTCAATGAACTGGTGACCGGCTTCGTTGAGCTCCACCTGACGAGTCTTCTCGTCGACGGTGTAGTGACCCGCCTTGGTGACTTCGCCTTCAACTTCCTCGACGTGCAACTCCAGCTGCGGGATCAGTTTGTTGATCTCGACGTACATCTTGGAGCTGTCCTCGGCCTGGCCGGAAATGATCAGCGGGGTACGCGCTTCGTCGATGAGGATGGAGTCGACTTCGTCGATCACGGCAAAATTGAGTTCGCGCTGGAATTTTTCTTCCATGCTGAACGCCATGTTGTCGCGCAGGTAGTCGAAGCCGAATTCGTTGTTGGTGCCGTAGGTGATGTCAGCGGCGTAGGCCAGGCGTTTTTCTTCCGGCGGCTGGAACGGCGTGACAACGCCGACCGTCAGGCCGAGGAATTCGTAGAGCGGACGCATCCAGTTGGCGTCGCGACGTGCCAGGTAGTCGTTCACTGTCACTACGTGCACGCCCTTGCCGGACAGCGCGTTGAGGTAAACACCCAGCGTTGCCACCAGGGTCTTGCCTTCACCGGTACGCATTTCCGCGATCATGCCTTCATGCAAGGTCATGCCGCCGATCAGCTGGACATCGAAGTGGCGCATACCCATGACACGCTTACCGGCTTCGCGGGCGACCGCAAAGGCTTCTGGCAGCAACTTGTCGAGGGTTTCCCCTTTGGCGATGCGGGCCTTGAACTCGTCTGTCTTGGCACGCAATTGATCGTCCGAAAGGGCCACCATTTGCTCTTCGAAGGCATTGACGAATTGCACCGTCTTGAGCATGCGTTTGACTTCACGCTCGTTCTTGCTTCCAAAAAGTTTCTTTAACAAAGGCGCAAACATATCGGCAGGATCTTCCACACTAAAGGGATGGAGGGCGGCCCCGTGAGTCGCCCGAGCAGCCCTCATGGCCGCATGCGAACGAGCATTCTACCCGGAAACGATGGTGAGGAAAGTGGCGTTGTTCCACGATGCTGGCACAGCGTTGTTACGGGGCTCACTTAAAATAAGGGCTTTTTGCTGAACTTCAAGTCATACACGGCAGAAGTTACTTGTTGATTTAATGGGTAAAGCGCTCGCAAAGCAATGGGTCGGGTCAATCGGGTGCTTTCTGCTAACATGGCGGCTCTGTTACTTCAGGTGTCTGATCATGGCATTTCGCCCTCTTACGGCCAGAGCACCCGCCGTCCTGCTTCGCGAAGCCAAACCGCTGAAAGCCATCTTCGGCCACGCTCAACGCCTGGGCCATCTCCAGCGTCTGCTGGAAAGCCAATTGCAACCGGCTGCCCGTGAGCATTGCCACGTGGCTTCATGGCGCGAAGGCAGCCTGTTGCTGATCGTCACCGACGGCCACTGGGCGACCCGCCTGCGCTATCAACAAAAACGCCTGCAACGGCAATTGCAGCTGTTCGATGAATTTGCCAGCCTGACACGCATCCTGTTCAAGGTGCAGCCACCGACTGTCCCGCAAGGGGCGGCGGGGCATACCATCAGCTTGTCGGTTGACGCCGGGGCGACCATCCAGGCGACGGCCGATGGCATTACCGACCCGAACCTGCGGGCTGCGCTTGAGCGCCTGGCGGCTCACGCCAAACCCAAGGATTGAAAGCAGGATCAAAAGATCGTCCGACGGCTCAAGTCGCGTTCGGACGATCTTTTGCTTTTAGCGTTTTTTGCTGCCACCCAGCAGCGACCCCATTAACCCGCGCACCAATTGCCGGCCCAACTGGTTAGCCGCCTGTCGCATCGCTGATTTCAGTGCCTGCCCTGCAGCAGTGCCGAGAAACTCCCCGGCCTTGTCGGTAAAGCTTGGCTCTTCAGCGGCGGGTTTTCCCGGCAACGCTTCAGGCTCGGGCGCCAATCCCTTGCGCCCCATCAATACTTCATAGGCCGATTCGCGATCGATCGGTTTGTCGTAACGCCCCTTGAACGGCGACCCTGCAATCAGCACTGTGCGCTCCGTCTCGGTCAACGGCCCGATCCGCGATTGCGGTGGCGCGATCAGCACCCGCTGGACCATCTCCGGCGTGCCCTTGGTCTGCAACGTACCGACCAGCGCCTCGCCGATGCCCAGCTCCGTTAAAACTGCCAAGGCATCGAATGCCGGGTTCGGTCGGAAACCTTCAGCCACCGCCCTCAGGGACTTCTGCTCCTTGGCGGTGAACGCGCGCAGCCCGTGCTGGATGCGCAGGCCAAGCTGTGCCAGCACATCATCCGGCAGATCGCCCGGCGATTGGGTGACGAAATACACCCCGACACCTTTCGAGCGAATCAGCCGTACCACTTGTTCCAGGCGATCCTGCAAGGCTTTGGGCGTGCCAGCGAATAACAAATGTGCTTCGTCGAAAAACAGCGCCAGCAGCGGTTTTTCCGCATCGCCGCGTTCCGGCAGTTGCTCGAACAGCTCGGCCAGCAGCCACAGCAGGAACGTCGCGTAGACCTTCGGGGCCTCGTGCACCAGACGGCTGGCATCAAGCAGGTGAATGCGCCCGCGACCATCGACGGCCGGCTGCAATATGTCTTCAAGTTGCAGGGCAGGCTCGCCAAACAGCGCTTCCGCCCCCTGCTGCTCAAGCGTCGCCAGGCGCCGCAATAATGCCTGGCTGGAACCGGTGGTCATCAGTGCGGCGTCATCGCCCAATGACTCCGGGTGGTCGCGCAAATGATTGAGCAGCGCCTTCAGATCCTTGAGATCCAGCAACAACAGACCTTCACGGTCGGCCACCTTAAACGCGGCATACAGCGCCGACTGCTGACTGTCAGTCAGTTCCAGAAGGCTGCCCAGCAGCAACGGGCCCATCTCGCTCAAGGTCGTGCGTAACGGGTGACCCGACTGGCCGTGGATATCCCACAACGTCACCGGATACGCCTGAGGTGTGTAGTTCAGCCAGGGCATCCCGGCGATCCGCTCGGCGATCTTGCCCTGTGGGTTTGCGGCAGCGCCCAGCCCGCACAGGTCGCCTTTGATATCCGCCGCGAACACCGCCACGCCGGCATCGCTGAAGGCTTCGGCCAGGCGTTGCAAGGTGACGGTTTTGCCGGTCCCGGTAGCGCCGGCGACCAGGCCATGGCGGTTTGCGAGACGCATCGCCTGGGCGATCGGCTGCCCCGCGAGATCGGCACCGATAACGAGTTGCAAGGAGTCAGGCATTTTGTCACCCATGGTTAATCTTTGATCCTTCACGGCCGATATAAAAGACTAATAGCGTCGGTAATTCCCTAAGGAGAGCACGGAATTATCCGCTTGTGTTTACCACCACCCCTTTCGCGTTCCTTTATAAAAGCACGCCCTTGACATTAAGACCTTAGCGGAACCCCAAGCCATGAACAAAAATCTGCGTTTCAGCCATAAGATACTGCTTGCCGCCGCGCTCATTGTCATCGCCGCCTTCGCCTCGTTCACGCTGTACAACGACTACTTGCAGCGTACCGCCATCCGCGAAGACCTGGACAACTACCTCACTGAAATGGGCGATGTTACCGCCAGCAACATTCAGACCTGGTTGACCGGCCGCATCCTGTTGATCGACAACCTTGCCCAGAACATCGCCCTCAACCCCGAGCGGTCCACGGTTGACAGCCTGCTCGAGCAGAAAGCCCTGACATCGACCTTCATGGCGTCCTACCTTGGCGATGCCACCGGCAGCTTCACCATTCGCCCGGACGCGAAAATGCCTGCTGGCTTCGATCCGCGCGTGCGCCCTTGGTACAAAGGCGCCGAAAGCAGCAACACTGCGACGCTGACCGAACCCTACGTCGATGCGGCCACGGGCCAAACCATCATTTCCATCGCCAGCGCCTCGAAGAAGGCCGGTCAGAGCATCGGCGTGGTCGGTGGCGACCTGAGCCTGCAAACCTTGATCGACACCCTCAGCGCTCGGGATTTCGATGGCATGGGCTACGCATTCCTGGTCAGCGCCGACGGCAAGATCCTGGTGCACCCGGACAAATCGCTGGTGATGAAAACGTTGAGCGAGGCCTATCCACGCAACACGCCGCGTATCAGCAGCGATTTCAGCGAAGTCGAAGTGGATGGCAAGACCCGCATCGTCAACTTCACCCCCGTCAAAGGCCTGCCTTCGGTGAACTGGTACATCGGTTTATCGGTGGATAAAGAAAAAGCCTTCTCGATGCTTAGCGAATTTCGCACCTCGGCCGTCGTCGCGACCCTTATTGCCGTGGCAATCATCATTGCCTTGCTGGGCATGCTGATCCGCATCCTGATCCAGCCGCTGCATGTCATGACCCGCGCCATGGAAGACATTGCCGACGGTGAAGGCGATCTGACCAAGCGCCTGACCATCCAGAACAACGACGAGTTTGGTGTCCTCGGCACCGCATTCAACCGCTTTGTGGAACGTATCCACGGTTCGATCCGCGAAGTGTCATCGGCCACCGGTCAAGTCAACGAAGTGGCCCTGCGCGTGCTCGCCGCTTCAAACTCGTCGATGTTCAACTCTGACCAACAAGCCTCACGCACCAGCAGCGTAGCCGCGGCGATCAACCAGCTCGGCGCCGCCACCCAGGAAATCGCCCGCAACGCTGCACAGGCCTCGAGTCAGGCCAGCGACGCCCGCAACCTGGCCGAAGACGGCCAGCAAGTGGTGGACCGCAGCATTGCCGCGATGAATCAGCTGTCGAGCATGCTCAGCGCGTCGAGCACCAACATCGAATCGCTGAACAGCAAAACCGTGAACATCGGCCAGATCCTTGAAGTGATCACCAGCATCTCCCAGCAAACCAACCTGCTGGCCCTCAACGCGGCGATCGAAGCAGCGCGAGCGGGTGAAGCGGGACGTGGATTTGCGGTGGTGGCCGATGAAGTGCGCAACCTGGCGCATCGCACCCAGGAATCGGCGCAACAGGTTCAGACCATGATCGAGGAACTGCAAGTCGGCGCCCGTGAATCCGTCAGCAACATGAGCGACAGCCAGCGCCACAGCCAGGACAGCGTGGACATCGCCAACCTCGCTGGTGAACGCTTGAACAGCGTCACCTTGCGGATTGGCGAGATCGACGGCATGAACCAGTCGGTGGCCACCGCGACCGAAGAACAGACGGCGGTGGTTGAATCGATCAACGTCGACATCACTGAGATCAATACGCTGAACCAGGAAGGCGTGGAAAACCTGCAATCGACGTTGCGGGCGTGTTCCGACCTTGAACAGCAGGCCGCGCGCTTGAAACAGTTGGTGGGTAGTTTCCGAATCTAGAACGGTTGGCGCTCCATCAGATCTACGTATCTCGTCGTAGAACACACCGAACTTGTGGCGAGGGAATGACTCCCGCGCCACAGGACTTTGGCAGCTCCTGAAAGATGTGTAGATACCGATGCAGCGATGGCGGTCTTGCTCCCACCGCCCCCCCCCGCTAACCCCTACGCCAGCAAACCCCAACCGAACATCTATCCTTCATTAAGGTCAACCAAGGGAGAACAACGGACCGGAGGGATGCTCATCGTGCATATCGCTGACATAACCATGTTCTACGCCCCTGCCAGCGGTGGCGTGCGCACGTATCTGGATGCCAAACACCGACGCCTGGGGATCAAGCCTGGCATTCGCCACAGCCTGCTGATCCCCGGTGCCCACCTGAGCGAACGGGATGGCATTTTCACCGTTCCCGCTCCCGCCCTGCCCTTCGGCAAGGGCTACCGTTTCCCCGTACGTTTGGCTCCGTGGCGAAACGTACTGCAGGATTTGCAGCCTGATCTCATAGAAGTCGGCGATCCATACCTCACCGCCTGGGCTGCTTTAGATGCGAAGCGTCAACTGGATGTGCCGGTGATTGGTTTCTATCACTCCGACTTGCCGTTGCTGTGCAGCAATCGCATGGGCAACTGGGTGACCCCGAATGTCGAAGCCTATGTCAGCAGACTTTATGGCAACTTCGACCGGGTGCTGGCGCCGAGCCAGGTCATGGCTGACAAACTCAAGGGGCTAGGGGTCAGGAATGTTTACGTCCAGCCTTTGGGCGTCGACCTGCAAACATTCAATCCTGGCGCAAGGGACCCGGAACTAAGGGCCGAACTGGGCATTGCTGAAGAGACCCATTTGCTGATTTTTGCCGGGCGCGGTTCCAAGGAAAAGAACCTGCCGGTGCTGCTCGATTGCATGAAACAGCTAGGTGCTCGCTATCACTTGCTATTGGTCGGCTCGTCCATGCCAGTGGTCGTGCCGGAGAACGTCACCGTCGTCGATGAGTTCTGCCCGGCTGTAAAAGTGGCGCGACTGTTAGCCAGTGCCGATGCGCTGGTGCATGCCGGCGACCAGGAAACTTTCGGCCTGGTCATTCTGGAGGCCATGGCCAGCGGCATCCCGGTCATCGCCGTTGATGCCGGAGCATTCAAGGAGATCGTCACTGATCAATGTGGCTTGCTCTGCGCCCCGAACAATTCGTCGGCGATGGCCAGTGCGGTCCGCGAACTGTTCCACTCAGGCAGTGCAGAGCTTGGTAAAAAAGCCCGCGCCCATGTCGAACAGCATTACGCCTGGGACACCGTGGTCAATAGTCTTCTGGGGCACTACCACGCCGTGCTCGGCAATCACTGGCCGCAGACGGCCAATGGATAAAGCCATGAACGTGCCCAGCGTGTTATTGGTGCTGCACGATGTCGCACCGCAAACCTGGGCCGACTACCAACCTTTCGTTGAAGCCGTCGACGCCTTGGGTGACGTGCCGATCACCTGGTTGGTCGTGCCCGATTTCCACCGGCGCAACAATCTCGATGCTCACCCGGACTTCCGGCAAATGCTCACCCATCGCGTCGCCCGAGGTGACGAACTGGCTCTCCACGGCTACTTTCATTGCGATGACGGCACGAAACCGAGTAATCCACGGGACTGGTTCATGCGTCGGGTCTACACCCACGAAGGTGAGTTCTACACCCTGTCCGAACAGGCGGCCCTTGCCCGCTTACGCGCAGGCATCGAACTGTTTGATCGCTACAACTGGCCGCTTCATGGCTTCGTCGCGCCAGCCTGGCTGATGAGCGAGGGGACACGCCAGGCACTGCGCCAGTTACCGCTGAGCTACACCAGCGACCCGCAGCACCTGTATCGCTTGCCCGATTTCAGCACGGTTGATGCACCCGGACTGGTCTGGAGCGCGCGTAGCCCATGGCGCCGGGGATTGTCGAAGTGGATCAGCGATTATCGTGAACAACATTGGCGGCATGCACCCGTGATTCGCCTCGGCCTGCATCCAGTGGACATGTGCCATGAGTTTTCACGCAATTATTGGCTACAAACCCTTAAACGACTGCTCGACGAAGGCCGCGTCCCCATGACCAAAGCCCGGTGGCTTGAACGGCAAAACCAGCGCATCGGTCGCGCGGCATGAGTCGCGGAATTCTGCTGCTCGTCGCGCTGCTGGTTGCGGTGCTGATCCCCTCCCTGCTCGGAGGCAACGAAACCTGGTACCGGCTGCGCAACTTTCCGTTGCATTGGCTTCTCATCATGTTCGGCATGATCCTGCTGTGCTGGGTGCTTAACACCCTGCGTTTACGTCTATTGCTGGGCGATCAGCGCGACAAGGTCGGCCGGGTGAAAAGCCTTGGCGTGGTGATGGCCGCCGAATTTGCCTATTGCGCCACGCCCGGGGGCAGCGGTGGACCGCTGACGATCATGGCACTGCTCGCCCGTAACGGCGTCCGACCGGCCAGGGGCAGCGCTGTATTTGCAATGGACCAGTTAAGTGACCTGGTGTTTTTTCTCTGTGCGCTCAGTGGGATCCTGATTTATGCACTGTTCCAGCACCTGAGCCAGCGCATGGAGTGGCTGCTGATGGTCAGCGCCCTCTCGATGTTCGGTGGTCTGGTCAGTTGCGTGGTAGTGGCACGCTACCACCGCTTGCTGATTCGCCTGACCGGTCGTTTGCTCGCTCGTCTCAACGTCCAGGCCAGCACGCGCCTGCGATGGGCACGAAAACTCCTGCATTTTCTGGCCGCGTTCACTGACACATTGAAGCTACCCCGCAAGACATTGATCACGGTGTTCGCACTGACCTGCCTGCATTGGGCGCTGCGCTACAGCGTGTTGTACCTGGCACTGCGCGGCCTGGGCGCGGACCTGCAATGGGCCTGGACCTTTTTGATCCAGATGCTCTCTCTCAGCGCGGGGCAATTCAGCCTGTTGCCGGGCGGCGCCGGAGCGGCAGAACTGACTTCAGCAGCGTTGTTGACCCCCATGGTGGGTAAATCAACTGCTGCAGCGGCGATTCTGATCTGGCGGGCGGTGACCTACTACTTCTATCTACTGGTGGGTGGACCGGTGTTCCTGTTGATGCTGGGCAGACCGCTTTTGAAGAAGTTGATGAGGGTCAAGCAGGCGTAGGAAGGAGTTTGGTTGTATCAGGGAGAGTTGAGGCGCTTTCAAAACCACCATCGCCGGCAAGCCAGCTCCCACAGTTTGATCCGGTTATATCCAAAGAGAATGGTCGGCTGTCAGGCCGCCTCGCTTTGGCTTTTGATCTGCTTTTGATCTTCTTGC
>NZ_JBYVMF010000037.1:0-43159 GCF_058145095.1 Pseudomonas sp. MDV22-iso1 | reverse complement strand
CCAGCTTTTGGCGGTCAGCGTGTTACCGCGGGCGGCACGGATTTCAACGTCACGGAAGCGGGTGGTCTTGGTGGTCATGGTCATCTTCTCAGGCAGTGATTAGAGGGTCGGTAGCTGTGCTACATGCATGTACATGTGCGCTTATACCAACCTGTATGTACAAGTGAATGCAAGTGAAGGGCCAGAACCTGGATTGATGTTGGTCATCGGATCCTGAAAAAATATGAAATGTGATTTAAATCAAATAGATAAAAAACAGGAAAAGATAAGGCTGATAAGACGAAGCTTGAAAATCCTGTTGCAACTTTTATGATTTTTTATGGGAAGGATGAGTTTTAGGTAACACTTATGTGCGCGATCAGCCGCAAAATGTCACTTTTCTACCACTCGGGCCGGTGGCAGTAACAGTGTCAGGAGAAGAGGTGCAACAAAGGGCATGCCGAGCGGCAGGCGGGGGCCGCTCGATCAGTGAATCAGTTACCGAACTTGCCTTCCAGGCGATAACGCGAGCCGGGATAAACCAGACGGGCACAACCCACCTGACCCTTCGCCGCCCACGTCCGACGGCGAATCAACAGGCACGGCTCATAGCGTTTGATCTGCAGCAGTTTGCACTCCGCGGCTTTGGCGTGGATCGATTCGACCACATGCTCGCCTTCGGTCAGTGGCGCCAACTGGATCAGGTAGGCGTAGGGCGTGACCTGGGTGAAGTCCTGCTGCAGATAGGCTGGTGCCACCTCGGCATTGACGAAGCGTTCTTCGATCTGCACAGGCACACCGTTCTCGTGGTGCACCACCACCGAGTGGAACAGCCGCTTGACCCCCTCGAGCGGAAAGGGCATCGAAGCACGTGCACGCTCGGGCATTTCCTCGAGCACGATCACTTCGCAGCGATGCTCATGACCGCGAGCTTCAATCTCTTCCGCGATATTGTGAATCTCGAAAAGCGCCGCATGCCCCTTGGGCTCCGCCACAAAAGTGCCGACGCCTTGCATCCGCACCAGCGAGCCCTCGATGGTCAACTCACGCAGGGCCCGGTTGATGGTCATGCGACTAACGCCCAGCAGGTTCAGCAGTTCGCTTTCAGACGGGAGCTTGGAATTGGGCAACCAGGCACCAGAGCGAATCTTCTGCATGATGATTTGCTTGACCCGCGCATACAGAGGCGAGGGGCTCTCGAGAGAGAAGGACTCGAGGGATGCAGTTTCCTCAATAGATTTGGCCACGTTAGTTCCTGATGTGAAAAAGAATTGCTCCGACAAGCATGCGGGCTAGTTTACTCAGCTAAGGGTGATACGCCTATGCACAGACCAGGCGTCGACCTGAGGAGGGCAATATCACCCCGTTGCCTTCTTCGAATGGGATGCCCCCAAAAAGTAAAACACACCACCCGCCACGATAAAGAGGGCGAGCATGTAGAAGATGCAGTGGGGCGGGTAGCTGGCCAGGACGATGCCGCACAGCACCGGGCCGAGGGCTGCTCCAAGGTTGGAGAGGTTTTGTGCGCCGTAGTACATGCCGCGCAGATGGTTGGGTGCGATTCGGTCGATGAACATGTATTCGGCCGGAAACACGATGATCTCGCCGACAGTGAAAATCGCCATGGACAGGACCCAGAGCAAAAGCGTGGTCGACAGGGCAAAGCCCGCCACGCCGGCCATGAACAGGCTAAGCCCTGCCGCCAGCCACAGATTCAGGTGTCGTTGGGAGATCCGTCTGCCGATGGCGTACTGCAGGGCAATCACCATCAGCGCATTGGTCGCCACCACGGCACTGATGATCTGGTAAGTGGTTTCAGGCGTCGTGGTGACCACCAGGTACTGCGAGAGATACGCCGTGAACTGGCCAAACACCACGGCGGTGAGCAGCCCGCCAAGGGTGAAACACACCAGCCGATAATCCTTGAGCAGCAGCTTTCCTACGGCCAGGAAGGGGGCGGGGTTTTGTGCTGCATTGATTGCAGTTACGCCTTTATTGCCCCGAAAAAAATAAACCCCACAGAACCCTGCACCCAGCGCCACAGACAACAGGAACGGCAAACCGATATCCAGTTTCGCCAACCCGGCGCCAAGAAACGGGCCGACGGCATAGCCGACGTTGGTCAGGGTGTATTTGATCGAGAACACTTCACTGCGATCACTCACCGCGAGCAGGCTGCCAAAGCCGGATTTGACCGCGATTTCAATGACCGCGTAAGCCAGGTTGATCAACACCAGGCAGCCGTAGAACAGCCAAAGATCGCGCGCAAAAAACGTCCCGAGAAAACCCAGTGTGAATGCAACGCTGAAGCCCAGGATGAGCCGGTAACTGGACATCTTGTCGACCAGAAAACCACCGTACAGACTCAGCAACGATCCAATGATCAACGTGCTGCCAATGACCAGGCCGATATCGGCGACGCTCAAGCCAAAACTGCTGGAAAGGTAGATGACCAGATAGGGCAGGGTGATCGCTCGCGCCAGGGTCAATACAAAAGACGCCGACAGCAGCAATTTGATCGCTGCCGGGTAGTTTTTTAGCGTGGTGAGCATCCTTGCCTCGTTATTGAGCAGGTGGTTTCAGGGCAGTTGCGGGCAGCGTAGCGTTGATAGATCCGCAGGAATCAAGCTTACTGGGGAATGCTGTTCTGATTAGTGACGTTTTTTATCAAATGATCGGAACTGAATTCATGAGTATGGAACGTTTATGTTTTCCTCTGAGCGATTAAAGGGCATTGATGTATTCGTCTGCGTAGCCGATTTCGGCAGCTTCAAGGCGGCTGCCGAGCGGATGAACCTGACCGCGTCGGCCGTCAGCAAAGGCATCGCTCGATTGGAGAGCAGACTTGGCAGTCGGTTGTTTCACCGCACAACGAGAAGCTTGTCACTGACGGATGCGGGCGTTGCCTTCTATCGAACCTGCACGGGTGTGCTGGCCGATCTGGAAGAAGCCGAGCTGTCGCTGCACGCCGAAAACACCGAGCTTCGTGGCAGGGTTCGCATCGGCCTGCCAGGGGCTTTTGGCCGTTTGCAGGCACTTCCCGTCATTTTGCAGTTTGCCCAAGAACACGGACTGCTGCTCCCGCACATTTCGTTTTCAGACCGTCTCATCGACCCCGCCGAAGAAGGCCTCGATATCGTCGTACGCATCGGTGGCTCGCCCCTGTGGCCTGCCACGTTGGGGCATCGCTTCCTGGGCAACGAATGGCATGTCTTCTGTGCGTCGCCTAAGTACCTGAGCAAATACGGCACGCCCATGACGGATCGCGATCTGGACCATCACCAGTGCATCGCCTACGGCTGGGCAGATGGCAGCGTCCACCCCTGGAGTTTTTCCGGGAGCAACCCAGGCGAGATTGAACGCCGGGTCGTACCTGCAAACCTCGTCGTGGGCGATGGAGAAGGTCTGGTGATCGCGGTGTCGGCGGGGTGCGGTATCGCGCAGTTGCCTACGTGGTTGATCAAGCGCCAGCTTGAAGAGGGCACGCTGGTTGAAGTCCTCCCGGATCGGGCAACGGATGGACAGGCGATCAATCTGGTGTGGCCAAAGGGCCGTGAGCGGCTTGCGAAAGTCGGTGCTTTGCTGGAGGCGCTAGCCGCAGGTTTAGAGCAGATTCAAGCGGGCAACGCCAGGGTTGCCGCCTCGACATGATTGTGAGACGTTGAGACGCTGACTTTTAAGGACGATCATGGATATTCGACCGACGGAAACTAAGGACTGGATGCTTTTGAAGCAGGTCCGACTCGCCGCGCTTTTAAACACACCCACAGCGTTTGGCGTGAGTTACCAGACCGCCGTCACCTACGATGACGAACAGTGGAAAGAACGAGCATCAACCGACGGAACTGCATTCTGGCTAGCGTTCGACGGCGACAGACCTGTCGGAATGATCGGTGCCGCAGTCAGTAACGCGAACCGCTTCAACTTGATCGGAATGTGGATTGAGCCCGCCGCACGGGGCTCCGGTGTGGCCGTTCAACTGGTTGATGCCGTAAAGGCTCGCGCAAGGGACCAGGGGTTTGATCGCGTTTTTCTCGATGTCTCTCCAGACAATGCGAGAGCTTGCGGCTTCTACCTGAAGCAGGGATTTGTCTTCCTGGATGAATGGGAACCGCTGGAAAGTCATCCGCATATTTCGGTTCAGACAATGCGCTGGCTGGGAGATTGAGTCGAAGGCCGGCAGGTTGTTTTCAGCGTGCCGTCACAGACAGAGAATCGCCGTTTCCTGGCATTCGCCAATGGCAGTCATTGGCCAGTCGCCAACCCCTGCTATCGCTACTGATTGATCTGTCAGAGCGCCGGTAAAGCCTGGGCAACTTAAACGCTGCCCTCTCGTTCAATAACCAGAATCCGCGCTTCTCCACGAGGATGCGCAACATGTTCACATCCAACCCCTGCGCAAAACACGTCGCCTACCTCCAATGTCACGACCCGTTCAATGCCTGACTCGCGATAGTGCATATCTACCGTGCCGTCGAGGACTGCGAAAACCTCCTCACCATCATTGACGTGCCACTTGTAGGGCTGGTCGGTCCAGTGGAGGCGGACGGTGGTTCCGTCCATGTTCGCTATGTCGTGAGCCCCCCAGGCGCGAGTGGCGGTGAAATCCTTGCTGCGAATAACCTTCATGGGTGGTGTTTCTCGACAGAGAGTGAATCGGTAGCAATCTATCAGAATCGTTGGTCGTCCACTGCTGACCGAAAAGAGGCCGGACTGAATGTCGGCTTCTGGCCGGATCGCAGGCTTGTTGACCGGCTGATATCGGCCAAAAACAGCCGCTTGAAAGGGAACGCTCTCGGCTCATCGTCTGCATCGAAGTATTGTTGACTACTTCGAAGATAGTAGCTCTCTAACTTCAGCAATCATCAAGTCAATGTCGAATGGCTTTGGCAACACCGCATCAAACAGGTCCGATCTCTGCATACCGATGTGCGCCTGAGCACCGCTCATCAAGATGATCGGCAAATGATGGTTGGAAGGAAGGGCTCGGACAGCTGTGGCGAATTCCAGGCCGTCCATGACCGGCATCATAAAGTCGGTAATGACCAAGGCAGGCCGTTCTCTATCCAGCACCTCAAGTCCTTTTCGACCATTACTCGCCGTTACCACCATGAACCCTTCATCCTCCAGCGCGAAGCTGAGAATGTCAGCGATCAAATACTCGTCGTCGACGACCAGGATGGTTGTCATGTTAATTCAATCCGCACAAAGGCTTAAGATGTTGAACCGGGCGATGACTCAGCAGGGACTGATGGTTCATATCGTGAAGCCTTTTTCAGGAAAACGTCTTGATCACGAATGACGACCTCGAAGCGCGAAGCGTCGTAAGAGCTGTCTCGTACCTTAAGAATGGAAAGCGTCCTGCTTAGTTCAGACTGATTCTCAGAGAACCGCATGAGCATAAGGTTGTCGACGATACTGGACAGATCAGAGTTCGGTGCGCTGACTTCGGAGCCAAAAAGATCGCGCATTTCCCAAGAGGCAAATACCGTAACGCCCCTGGATCGCAGTTCGTTCATCAAAGCGCTGAAGAAGTCATTAATCCGCGCCGGATTTGTCGAGACTCGCGTCATACCACTAAGGCTATCGATGAACAGGCGCTTGATGCCCTTTTCTTCAACAAGACTCAGCAGTCGTGCACCCAACCCATCCAGCAATCCTTCAGTAGTAGGCTGCCAGGCAATGCTCAGCGCTCCACTGTCTTCCATACCCTTGATATCGATACCCAGTGACAGGCCTTTGAGTCGCAACCGTTGTGGGCTTTCGTAGAAACCAAAATGTAGGCCCGGCGCCTCTACAGTCGACTCAGCCAGAAATTTGAGGCCCAGTGTTGTTTTACCAATCCCGGACGGGCCTATTACCAGAGTCACACTGGAACTGTGCAAGCCTCCGCCCAAGATGTCGTCCAGTGATTTAATTCCACTGGCGATACGGGTCATGTCGGCGCTGTCGGGGGACGACGGGTGGCTGTAGAGACTTTCAAGTCGTGGGTAAACCACCAAGCCATTTTCGGTTATTTCACACTCGTGAAGACCCGTCATTGCGGGGCTGCCGCGAGTTTTACGAAGCTGAATTCGACGCACTGAACGAGTGCCATATAGCTCCTCACCCATCTCAATCACGCCGTCAACCATGGTGTGCTCAGGACTGCCATCGTCGAGGCGGGAGCTGGTAAGAAACAGCACTGTGCAACCAGCGAAAGCAGCATGACCTTGCAGCTCTGAAATGAATTTCTTGGTATCGATGGGCGAATCAGCTTTCGACCGCGCATTGAGCAAACCATCTACGACCATCACCGTGGCCTTCTGGCGGCTTATTTCGCGCCGAAGCAGCTTCACAACCTCATCCAGGCCTTCGTTTTCCAAGGTGTCAAAAGCACTGACAAACTGAATTTCGACGCCGACCTTAGATGAGTCGAAAAAGCTAAGGGTAGAAAGAAACTGAAAAAGACGGTCATGCGATTCAGCCAACAGGGTGGCGACCAGAACCCGCCCCCCGTTATTCGCATGATGAAACCCAAGCTGGTTCGCGAGGATGGTTTTTCCAGACCCCGGACGCCCCTGGATTATGTATGAAGCCCCCTCGACCAGCCCGCCCTTGAGCAGAGCATCGAGCCCTTCTATTCCGCTTTGAAGGCGTTTTAGCTTTTCCACAATGCGACCCTGATCCGAAAAACAATCTATTTATACTAAGTTAATGGAATGCTAACGCCAATTCTGCTGCGGAGCCATTCAGGTTGAGTGAAAAGCTGGAGCGACATCGCACTCTTGGTGTCGTAAGAGATGCTCACGAGCGCCTGCTTTTGGCCGTTATCTACCCGTCGCGAGAGGCAGAAAACGACCCAGGCCGTACGTTCGACGATTGGCAGCTACCTGGGCACCAGAAAAAATTCACCAAATGCACACTTCAATTTCTTTTTTCAACCCGTCTTACACACCAACCAAGCCCCCCAAAACAAGCTGCTGAAAAACCGGGTAGCGTCCCCGAATCCACACTCATGCAGCAGCTTCTGAACGGCCGCCTCGGAATGCGGAGGGTCAGCGCCTTGCAGGATTTTCCCCAGCTTGGCCTTTACCTCATCGGCGCTCGCACCGTGCTGGCGCCACCGCTGGCCCCAGGCAGCCAACAGTAGCGGCTGGCTGGCATAAGCGTATTGATTCCCCGCGACAATCAATGGCGCACCCGGCTTTAGATGAGCCCGAATGGATCGCAGAATCTGTCGTTTCGCTTCATCCCCGTCGAGATGATGAAGGACACCGATCAGGGTGGCTGCGTCGTATGACTCGTCGGCGGGCAGGTCTTCAACATGCCCAAGATGCAGGTCGGTTTTATCCAGCAGGTTGTTGGCGGCTAGCTGCTGCTTCGCTGCCTCCAGCATGGGCTCCGAAGGGTCAACGGCAGTGAAGCGCCAACCGGGTTCGAGCTTGGCCATTGCAATGATTTCCTGCGCCGTACCGCCAGCGCCGACGACAAGTATCTTGGCCCCAGTTGTCGTGCCCAGGCTTGCTGCCAGTATGCACGCCGCCAAGTCCTGGCAGGCGTCGTAACCGGCGAGTGCAATACGGCTTTGCCGTCCGTACTCGTTGGCGCGAGAGGTATCAAATTTTTCAGCGGAGTTGAGCGTGGTTGATTTCAAGGCGGTTCTCCATGTCCTCAAATCAAGCTACGCCACCCAGCGAGATAACAAAAATTCAATAATTTCATGCCCTGCATTCCTGTGCGGAATGCAGGGCGTTGAGTCATTCCTGGCGTTCAAGCCAAGCTGAAAACGCCGGTTTCTCCAGTCTGCAGGTCGTATGCAACCAATGCTTCTTGGGTGGCATCAACGCGGCAAACGAGCTCACCGTCACTGTTCCAGACAGCAGACTGACCGGCTGCAATATAGTCGTCGGCGGCGCCAATAAAGTTGGCCATCAGCACCGTCATGGAATGTTTTTTAGCAGTTATCGGATAGTGGCTATAGGCCGACTTAACGCCTCTCTCAGACTTGGCCACACTGGCCAGATAGACCTGAGCGCCGGACTTGGCGGCATGTTCGGCATGGCTCAATTGCAACGACTCATAGCAGATGGCGGGTGCCAGGATTACGTTGGCATGCTCAAACACACGCCCTTTAGTGCCCGGGGTGAAGAACGGAAGCTCGTCGGCGTGCAGCTGCTGTTTCGAGTAGGCCGTGCGCTCCAGCCCTGGCTGGAAGGCAATCATGCTGATCTCGGTGCCCTGGGGTCCCTTCGTTGGCGCGCCCACGGCGATGAGCATGCCGTATCGATCGCTCAACACCTGGAACTCATCAAAACGGCCATCGCTCGGGTGGACTGCCAGAGCCTCCGCCAGACGTGGCTCGTAACCGGTGACAGAGAGCTCGGGAAAGAGCAGCAGATGGGCACCTTGGCGAGCAGCCAGGTGAATGACATCAAGGTGTCTGGCGATGTTTTTTTCGATGTCGCCGGGTGTAGAACGTATTTGCGCAGCAATCAGCTTCATATCCGGTCTCGCGTCCTTGTGTTGGGGTAAGGTTTTCTGACTCGCTCATCCTGGCGTTTTCGATAGGCCATGCTGGGTGAGCGTCACTCCAGCAACGGCCACTCATGGCTACTCCATTGCTTCAGCCACACCCTGATCCTCGCCCAGAAACCCACCGCTCTGATGGTGCCACAGCCGCGCGTAGGTGCCGTTTTTGCGCAGCAGTTCGGCGTGGGTACCTTGTTCGATGATGCGTCCGTCATCCATGACAATCAGCCGGTCCATGGCCGCGATCGTTGACAACCGATGGGCGATGGCGATGACGGTCTTGCCCTGCATCATTTCATCGAGGCTTTCCTGAATGGCCACTTCGACTTCCGAATCCAGCGCGCTGGTGGCCTCGTCCAGCAAGAGGATCGGGGCGTTCTTGAGCATCACCCGGGCGATGGCGACGCGTTGGCGCTGGCCGCCCGAGAGCTTGATGCCGCGCTCACCCACCAGGGTGTCATAACCGGTATGACCCTGGCGGTCGCTCAGTTGGCTGATGAACCCATCGGCCTGGGCATTTTTCGCGGCCATGTGGATCTGCGCGTCGGTCGCATCCGGGCGGCCGTAGGCGATGTTGTCACGGATGGAGCGGTGCAGGAGGGAGGTGTCCTGAGTGACCATGCCGATGGCGCTGCGCAGGCTGTCTTGTGTCACGTGAGCGATGTTTTGACCATCGATACGAATCTCGCCGCTGTCCACGTCGTAGAAGCGCAGCAGCAGGTTGATGAGTGTGGATTTGCCGGCGCCGGAACGGCCCACCAGGCCGATTTTTTCGCCAGGGCGGATGTTCAGGGTCAGGCCATCGAGCACCTGGCGTTCACCGTTGTAGTTGAAACCGACGTTGTCGAAGGTCACCGCGCCGCCAGCGGGCACCAGCACACCGGCGTTTGGCGCGTCCTGCACCTTGGCACCCTGGGTCAGGGTGGCCATGCCGTCCTGGACGGTGCCAATGCTCTCGAACAGCGAGGTCATTTGCCACATGATCCAGTGCGACATGCCGTTGATACGCAACGCCATGGCAGTGATGGCCGCCACGGCACCGGCGCCGACGTCGCCCTGGTGCCAGAGCCACAGGGCATAACCGCCGGCGGCCATGATCAGTGCCACCACCAAGGCCTGGTTGACGATCTCGAACTGGCTGACCAGGCGCATCTGGCGAAAACCGGTTTGCTTGAAGTCCTCCATCGCTGCACGCGCAAAGTGCGCTTCACGATTGGAATGGGAGAACAGCTTCACCGTCGTGATGTTGGTGTAGGCGTCCGAGATACGCCCGGTCATCATCGATCGGGCATTGGCCTGTTCCTGCCCGACTTTCCCCAGGCGGGGCACGAAATACACCATGGCCAGCCCGAACAACGCGACCCACGCCACGAAGGGCAGCATCAGTTTCAGGGCGAAGCCGCCGGCCAGGGCGATGATGGCGATGAAGTACACGCCGATCCCGGGGGCGATTTCGATCAGGGTGAAGAGCACGTCGCGCACCGCCAGCGCCGTCTGCATTACCTTGGTCGTGACCCGGCCGGAAAACTCATCGGAAAAAAACGAAAGGCTTTGCCGCAGCATCAGGCGATGGAAGTCCCAGCGCAGCCGCAACGGCAAATTGATCGCCAATATCTGGTGTTGCACCATGGTGCGCAACGCCACCAGCCCGACGCTGGCCACCATGACGATGCCCATGCCCCACAACACGCGGCTTTCCTGCGCCGCCGCATCGCCGCCTGCCTGCCAGGTCGAGAGCAGGTCCACGACCTGACCGAGGAAGGAAAACAACCAGGCTTCGTAGATCGACACGCCGGCACTGAGCAGCGCAAACGCAAGGATATAGCCGCGTGCGCCTCGGGTGCAGGCCCACAGGAATCGCGCCAGGCCGTCGGGTGGCGGGGGTACCTCGTCAGGCGGAAAAGGGTCGAGTCTTCGTTCAAATGCCCGAAGCATGGTGGTCTCCAAAACGATCAAGTTAAGGGGATTCTGCCATTGAACGGTTGCTTTGAGGATTTTGCTGGTCAGAGGAGGGCAAATCGCGACGCTGTTTTTGACCCGAAGCTAAAGAGAGCGGCGGGGGCATGCCGGCGCCGTTTTACGTGGCACCGGCATTGCGATGAAGATCAGGCTGGATTATTGCGGGTCGTCCGGAACCACCTTCCAGCTGTCATCCGGATCAAAGCGTTTCATCGCCTGCGCGAGTTTTTCGCTATCGGGCCCCAGGTCTTTCTCGAACACCTCGCCTTCATGGCTGATCATGAAGCTCATGACGCCGGTGTCATCGTATTTCGCCGGCCAGGCAATCAGCGCAAAACCCCGGCTCATCTTGTCGCCGATCAGGTAACTGTAGGCGCCACCCGGTGCCGAAGGGCCTTGGCCATCCAGGATACGAAAGCGGTAGCCATGCCAGTCTTCGCCTTCAATGATTTTGCCGAACGAGGGGCCTAACGGGCTGATCTGGTCCGTGTCGTCATCCGCCCAATACAGTCCGTCGTGCTTGCCGGGGGTGCTGACGATTTTCTGCGCGTATTCGAGCGCGCCGTCTGCGTCACGATCGACCGCGGCATATTCCATCTGGGCGTCGTGGTAGGCCAGCACCGATTGCACCGCAGCAATTTCGTTGCGACCAATGCGACGTACGCGGATTTCGGCATTGCCGGCCTTCATGTCGAAACGCCAACCGGCGGCTTCTTTTACCAACGGTATGGGCAGCGTCCAGTGGTCATTGCCGACCGCCAGATGGGCTTTGTTGTCACCGGTTTTTTCGATCTGGTGTTGCGCCTTGTATTGCTTGATGAACGCATCCACATCTTCTCGCTGCACACCTTCGCGCGGGACGAAATTGTGCCATTCCTCCCCCAGCAACTCGGTCAGGCGCGCCTTGTCCGCGTGCTCTGTCCCCAGGGCTTCGACGAACGCTTGCGCAGCCGCTTCCGGCGTTGGAAATGCCTGCTGCGCCGCTGCAACGCACGACCACAGCAAACCGGCCGCTATCGCGATGACCGTAGGGAGCACGCCCATGCCTATTTTCACTCCAGGATAATTGTTCACCGACGGCCCCCCCGCGAACGCGCTGGCGGACTTGAAGGCCGACTGATCTGGTGACCCGATGGTCGAGAGGCCGTTTGGCGTTGGGCTGAGGCCTGACTGGCCCTACCACGATTAACTTGGGCGTTGGCCTGTGACGGTGTCCGTGCGCCGGCAAATGCATTGTTGCGGGCACTGCCCGTGCTGGCGGCCGGGCGATTGTTGTTCGCCTGGCGCGTCTGCGGTGTTCTTTCTGAACGCTGATTCGCCTGAGCGGTGCGGGGCTGCTGATTCTCACGAGTATTTCTGGCAGGGGTACCCTGGCCTCGGTCCGTTGTCCTGGGCCTATCGGCACCGGTTTGCGCCCGATTGCGATCGTTGGTCTGGGCCTGGGCTTTACGCGTTTGATCCCGGGCTTCGCGGTTGCTGGTGGCCGGGCGCTCGATACCGTGCTTGTCCATGGAGTTGCGGGCATTTTCACGCGCCTGGGCACGTTGGGCATTGTCCCCTCGGTAGGCCTCACGCTGATTCGCCCCGTTCAGTTGCCGGCCGTACTGTTCGCGACTTTTGCCGTCACGATAGGGCACGCCATTGCGATGAACCGGGTTGTGCTGCCATTTGTTCTGGTTGTTGGTGATCTGGTTGTTGCGATTGATGTTGTTGTAGCGATTAACGTCTATGTCGACGTCGTTGTTGCCCCAGTCGCATTCGCCCCACAAGGCGCCGACGATTGCCACGCCGGTCCCGAATGCCAGCCCGGCCATCAATGCCTGACCCGGGTAATAAGCGGGAGGAGGGGGATAGTACGCGGGAGGTGAGGCCGGGTAGGCCCACGTACCGTAAGTGGTGGTCGGATTATAGGTGGGTACGTACACCACTTGCGGGTCGGCGGGCTGAATGATGATCGTGGCAGGCGCGGGCGCTGGGGCAGCTTCGGGTGCTGCGGCCTTCGGAGCCGGTGCGGGGGCAGTTGCAGGTGCCGGTGGTGCAATGTTCTGAACCGTCACGTTCTGATATTGGTTGCTCTGCAGGTTGCCAGCGGCTTGCGCCTGGCGACGTAAACGCTGAACGCCGTCCATGAGGTCGTCAGGTTGCGCCAGGAAAGCATCACCCAGGCGTTGTACCCAGACGGGATCCTGTCCCAGCGTTGCCAGGACCTGCGGGAAGGCGACCAGCGCTTGCACGCTCGGGTCCCAAGGCTGGCTCGCCACTTGTTTGACCGCATCGTCGCCCTTGGCGTCAGGGTGAGCTTTGGACCAGCTCACCGCGTCGGTGATTTCACCGGGGTAGGTGCTGGCCATCAGCACCTGTGCCAGCAACGGGTCGGGGTAAAGCGCAATGGGCGCCAGCATCTGATCCAGCTGCTCCTGGGTAAATACTGGATCTTTGGCCACTGCGGCGACGGGCGCTGGATTGGCAGAGGCGGCCGGGGCCGGGGAGGGCTCTTGCGCCGACTGGGCCAGGGAGGCAGATCCGCTCAACAACAATACAGCTGACAACGCGTACAGTACTGGAATGCGCATTGCACCCCCTATGAGGTCAGGCAGGCTCGAAATGAGCAGATCAATGCCCGGCAGGAGGAGACTGACTGGCTAGCCAAAGCCCTCGGTCCCGATGCCGCTTGGTAATGGTAGCAAAGCTGTGATTTTTGCCAGTTATTCGGTGCTACGTTCGTCTGGAGTTATCAAGCTTCGACGAAGCCTGGGAGCGCCGGTAGCCCGTACGTCATCGCAAGTTCCAACGCCGGTTACAAGGGCTATAACTATCAGAACAAACGCCGGGTCACCCGCAATCGGCCCTCCAGAGGCAGCGCCCGAGCAGACGCCCCCGGCCTGATAGGCACCCGCGGCGCGGAGTGATGTGATGAGTTCCAGAGCATGGCGATGCGCTCGCAAGCGCCTTCTTGGTTGCATCGGACTGACCTTGCTGGTCGCTCCACTGTGCGCCAGCGCCATGTTCAAGTGCCAGGGCAAAGACGGAGTCATCAGCTACACCAGCCAGGCCATCGCCAGCGCCCGCTGCACGCGAGTGAACGGCATGCCGGGCGTCGGTGCAGGTGCCAAAGCAAAGGCACTGCCACGGGTTGTGCGGAACGACGACCCCGGTGCGGTGCGGATTCGGGTGTTCACCTTCATGCACAAGGGGGTTCGCCAATACGCGAGCCGGCGCCCTGTCGGGATCTCCGCACGGGTCGACGTTCTTGAGCTGTATTACATCAAGGACTGCTATCTGTGCATGGCGCCGAAGGATTTCAAGGTCGCCTCACTGAGCCTGGACACCCAGTCCTATCGGCGCGAGATCGAAGCCGCTTCGGGTGATTATGGTGTCGACAAGGCGCTCGTCCGCGCGGTGATACATGCCGAATCGGCGTTTCGCCCCAACGCCATTTCCGTCGCTGGCGCCCAGGGGCTGATGCAGTTGATGCCCGCCACCGCCGAGCGTTTCGCGGTGAATGATCCGTTCGACGCACGACAGAATATTCGTGGCGGCGTGCGTTACCTGGCCTGGCTGCTCAAGCGCTTCAACGGTAACCAGATGCTGGCATTGGCAGGGTACAACGCTGGCGAAGCCACGGTAATCGAGTACAACGGGGTGCCTCCCTATGACGAGACGCGATCCTACGTCACCCGGGTGCAGTCCTTGACCGAACGCTACCGCGACCATCGCTAGTTCAAGCCCGTCTCGCCAACGTTTGACTGCATAAACCAGGCGTCTTATTGAGGCGTGTGAACTTCAATCAAAACCCTTCGGCGTATTGTTCGTCGCTGACCTGTTCCATCCAGTCGACCACCTTACCGTCCAGTACTTCGGCGATGGCGATATGCGTCATGGCAGTGGTGGCGGTTGCGCCATGCCAGTGTTTGACATTCGGTGGAATCCACACCGTGTCGCCCGGTTTGATGGAGCGAACCGGTTGCCCCAGTGCTTGCACCAGCCCGGATCCCGCCGTGACGATCAAGGTTTGCCCTAACGGGTGCGTGTGCCAGGCCGTGCGGGCGCCAGGTTCAAAGGTCACGGTGGCGCCACTGACCCGCGCCTCTTCCGTTCCCTTGAACGGCGCGTCGACACGCACAGTGCCGGTAAAGTAATCAGCGGGCCCAACGGCAGAGGGCTGCGATCCATTGGGATGAACGATGAGCATGGATTTTTCTCCTTCTGCTCATTCGGCCCGTGCTCAAAGACTTCCTTCCCAAATACCCCGACATCTCGGTGGAAGTCTGCTGCGATTACAGCTTCGTCGACATCGCCGCACAGGGCTTTGATGCCGGGGTCAGGTTGGGCGAGGACGTGGCGGACGGCATGATTGCCACGCGTATAGGGCCGGATATGCGCATGTCGGTGGTTGGATCCCCTGACTACTTCGCCGACCGCGAATTACCCAAGACGCCTCGGGCGCTGACCGATCACTTGTGCAATAACCTGCGCTTGCCTACCAACGGCGGTCTGTATGCCTGGGAATTCGCCAAGGATGGCGAGCGTCTCAAGGTCCGTGTGTCAGGCCAGGTGACCTACAACGGCGTTTATCAGCTGTTGGCAGCAGCGCTGGATGGTTTCGGGTTGAGCTATGTCCCCCATGACGTGGTCGCGCCTCACCTCGGTTCCGGGCGCCTGATACAGGTGCTGGAAGACTGGTCGCCATGGTTTTCCGGTTTCCACCTCTATTATCCGAGTCGACGTCAGTCGTCACCTGCGTTTGCGTTGCTGGTGGATGCGTTGCGTTACAAGCAATAGACGTTATTTGATCTGGGTACCCGGCACGAAAAATTTACCGGGATCATCGGCCTCCTTCAGGTCAATCAAGGCGCGGCAGACACAATGCGAGAATTGTTTTTGCAAGGTGTCGGGGTCTTTCCAGGCTATTTGCGAAGCTTGCAGCTGTTGGTTCTCCGGCGATTTATAGCAGGCACAGTTATCAAGCCGGGTGATGCCGTCGTTGTCGCTCTGACAGGCAGAGGTCAGCAAAGAGATCGCGATGAGCAATACAAGGCGTTTCATTGACTCCCCTCCGAGACGGGCGTGAAAAGCTGACAAAGCGAGGCGCGATCTGCTGAACAAGCCTGGCAATAGAAGGAAGCTTAGCTGTCATTTTCCGTCGTTCAATTCATGGCTGCTTTGGGTCCATCGTCGCTGGACGGCAGGACCCGTTCATCACCCGAATTTCACCTCTCGTTGCCCAGTGATTGCTCGTAGGCGCGGGTCATGACTTCCCAAGTCCTGGGATCAGCGGGAATCAGGTGCTCGATGCGCAATGAGGTCACGGTGATGTCCTGCGGCATGCCGAACGTCGTGAAGGTGGACAGGAAGTTCAGCTCGCCCTGAGTGGAGGTGATTCGGGTCAGCATCAGCGGGGGGAGTTCGCTGGTCATGAGGGGTGGGCTGGCTGGGGCGGGCAGACTTTCCAGGATGCTGGCCAGCCCAGGGTTGACCAACGCCTCACGGGAAGCGCGCTGCCAGGCGACGGTTCTGATTTCTTCGGCGTTGATCAGATGATCTCCCAAGCCTCCAGGCTGCAGCAGGGTGACGAGAAGGTTAAGTCCCTCTGTCGCGTCGACCGGCAGTCCCACCAACCCGAACAGCACAGCGGTACTGGCGTTGGCGGCCAGGACTTGCCAGTGGCTGCCCAGCACAATCGCCGGCGCGGGATTATTCGCGTGAAGCACGTGAGTGATCGCCCCTCTGACCGCGTCCATCAAGGGAGAGGTGAGTGCCGTCGCTTCGTAGCGAGGGGCGTAACCCGATGCCAGGAACACGTTGTTGCACTGATCCAGGGGGGCGTCCAGACCCGTCAGCAAATTGTGCAGCGTGCCGGGGCTCGGTTTGGCGCGGCCCGTTTCTATGCAACTCAAATGGCGTTGGGAAATCCCGGTGATCAGGGCGAGGTCGAGCTGGCTCAACCGGGCCTGTTGGCGTAGCTGGCGCAGTTGCGCGCCGGCGGTTGTCGGGGGTGTCGTGCGGGGAAAGGGGCGAGTGCTCATGGGTTGACTCTGGCAGTGCGGGTTGTAGGCGTCCATGACCTGTCAGGTCATTGAGGTCGGGGCGACGATAGCACTAACTTGCCCGTACCCATCACCCCGCTTGTTTGCAAAGGACGCCATGAAAAGACCTTCCCTCGCGCTCATCATCTTGCTGGTGTTTTCCCTCTACACGGCATGGACGCTCTGGCACGCCGAGCAATCGCTCATTGAATTCGGCCTTGCACTCATGTCGAGCCCGGACACCGCGCAGGTCGTCATTGATCTGTATGTGCTCGCCTGCATGGCCTGCATCTGGATGTACCGGGACGCCCGTTCGAAAGGAAGATCGCTCGCCTCGGTGCTGCCTTACCTCCTGCTCACGGCGATCTTCGTGTCAATCGGCCCGTTGCTCTACATCGTGATCAATGGATTGCCGCGCCAACCTCGGCCGGTGGGCAATCCTTGATGGGGAGCTTGTGATCAGATCGTCCGGTTACTTCGCTGCGAGGGGCTGAGCCAGGAATTAGGTGATCAGCGTAATCGTCTGCTGCTGGATCACGTCTCGTGGACGAGCGCCGTCGCCATCCCGGCAAATCATGCCATCGCCCGGCGACGATTCTTCGATCAACGTCACCGCGCCAGGTTTGCAGATCGACATAAAACTGAAGTGGGTGGCGTCGCTGATTTCGACGTAGCGCGTCGACGCTTGGGGCAAGCGTTTGGCCAGGTTGGCGGACTCCAGATGAGCGGGAAGGTCTTCAGACGGCACGCCCGCTGCAATCACCAGGGTCGGTACCGGTAGCGCTGCCAGGCTTTCGTCCGTCATCCCGCGTGACAGGCCAATGTCCAGTGAAACGATGGCGCTGACGCGTTTATCGCTCAAGTCCGCGGCCAGTCGGGTCTTCGATGCCGGGGAGCTGGCAGGGTTTATTTTTTCGTAGACCGCGCAAGGGGCCAATGTCGGATGAGCGCCGCAATCCTGAGTGAAAAGGTCCGGGTCGAAACGTGCACCCGCGATTTCCAGGGCAGTCCAGCCACCGAGTGAATGGCCCACTACGGCAATTCGGCGCTGCGCGACCACGCCAAATTTTTCCGGCTGTGCGGTGACCGCATCGATGGCACGGCTCAGGTCAGCGGGTCGCAACCATAACTGCGCCGCGGCTTCAGGACTGCGGTCCTTGCTGGTGGTGCCGGGGTGGTTGACTGCCGCCACAATGTAACCTTTATGAGCGAGTGCGCTGGCCAACCACACCTGATTACCCCAATTGCCCCAGACCCCGTGAGAGAGCACCACCAGCGGATGCTCGCCGGTGGCCGGAGGTGCGTCTTGAACGGCGAGGGCGCCAAAAAATACGGGATTGTCGGAAATCAACTGCGGTGGCGAGGTCGTTGGAGTGGGGTACCAGACGACCATTTCAAGTGGCCTGACAGTGTGTGCATCTGCCAGCGTAGAAGCGCGGAAGCCGACGAGGTTTTCGTCGGCAAGCACGCTAGAACTGAGGCAGACGAGCAACAGGGCGCCGAGAGCTTTCTTGATTATTTTTATCTTCCTTGATTGAACTGACTCATCAATGCCCGAGACCACCGTCAGGCGAATGGCTATCTCGAACGCAGGGTTCGAAAGCCGGCGAAGTGTATCGGCAAATCCTGCGGACAGAAATTGATGCCGCTGGACACAGCGCGCTTGGATTACTGATCGTCGGCAATCTGTACCATTAGGCGACACAGATAGTAGCCAGCCCGACGCGTTAATCAATGAGGCTTGCCACTAAAGCAAACAAAACTATTGAAAAAAACCGTTATAAGCCTTAAACGGAATGCGTGCCGGCACATTGCTTGCTATCCATAAGCGGTATCGCCATTTTCTGGCTCAGGGAGCGTTGATGAGTTTTAGTCCATTGCAAGACGCTCCTCGGCAATCGAGCGCGTACGACGTTGACGCTTCTCAGTTGAAACGGAATTCGGATACGGTCGGCATGGCCCTGGCGAGTGGACATGACACGGTCCAGCGGTTGCTCGACTCGGCGCGTAACGGCCTCCACACCCGCGCCTGGGTGGTGTACCGCGCCGGTGAGCAACTGCATTTGATCGGGCAGGGCGATCCGCAGGTGCCGTGGCCGGCCATCGTTGCGAATGACGAGTTTGAGGTTTTCTGCCAGACCCGGCGCTTGCACCGCTGGCCGACCGGTAAAGGCGAAACGGTGCTCGGCTGGTTGCTTGCACCCCTCGACGATGCGGCAGACCCCGCGCTCGCCGAATTCGCTCAGCGGCTGGGCATCGAAGTCCAGACCAACACCCTTGCCCGCGCGCAGATCACTCAGCGTGTCCTCTATGAAATCACTTACCTGGCCAGTTCGACCCGTGATCGATCGGTGTTCCTGGTGGGCGTCCACCGCCTGCTGGCCAGCCTGATCGATGCCGAGAACTTCTATCTCGCGCTGTATGACCCGCACTCCGGAAAGATCGACTACCCGTATTACGTCGACATCATCGACGTGGATGCCGTGGAGGCCGAACACTACGAATACCTGGACGTTTCGCACTTGTCGTTGACGGGCCAGGTGCTGACTACTGGCCAGCCGTTGCTGATCGATGCTGCGGGCATTCTCGCGGCGCAGACCGAAGGCCGCTTCTACTGCGTCGGTGATCGTCCCGAGTTCTGGATGGGCGCGCCGCTGAAAAATGCCTCCGATGAAGTGTTCGGCATGCTTGCCATGCAGGTGTACGACGTGTCCCGTACCTACAGCGCCGAAGACCGCGCACTGTTCCTGGTGGTGGCCCGGCACGTGGCCATGGCGCTGGACCGGATTCTGCACCGGGAGGACCTGGAAGCGACGGTCATGCGTCGCACCCTGGAGCTGTCGGCACTGAACGACGAACTGAGGCAGGAAGTGGCCGAGCGCGAGCGCGCCGAGCATCTGCAGAGCGCACTGTTCCAGATTGCCGAACTGTCGAGCCGGCCCGGCGACATGACCGAATTGTTCCAGGCCTTGCATGGCATCGTCGGTGATCTGCTGTTCGCCCAGAACTTCTACATTGCGCTGTTCGACGACGCGACCACTGAAGTGACCTTCCCGTACTACGTCGATGAGCGGCAAACCACCTGCCCGGCTGCACGCCGAGGGCGTCGAGGCCTGACCGAATACGTTATTCGTCAGCGCCGACCTTGCCTGATTGACTCCACCGAGGCTGAGCGCCTGTCGATCAGCGGTGAAGCGGACCTGGCCGATGAGTATGTCCGCTCCTATTCCTGGCTGGGCATTCCCTTGTTCGACGGCGACGTGGTGCGGGGCGTGCTCGCGGTGCAAAGCTATACCTCGCAGGTGCGCTATACCCTGCGTGATCAGGAACTGCTGACGTTCGTGTCGCGGCACATTGATACCGCGTTGTCGCGTCGTACGGCCGCCGAAGCGATCCACGCCGCCAACCTCAAGCTCGAAGCCCGGGTGCAGAACCGAACCCGCGAGCTCGACCACGCCAATGCCAAGCTGCAGCATGAAAACTCTCACGACGCGTTGACCGGGCTGCCGAATCGTACCTGCCTGCAACAGCGACTGAGCCTTGCCTGGTCACGGTTTGGCAGCGAAGGTGGGCACCTGGCGGTGATGTTCATCGACCTCGACCGTTTCAAGTTGGTCAACGACAGCCTCGGCCATCATTTTGGCGACCTGCTGTTGATGCAGGCAGCCCACCGTTTGCGCGGTTGCTTGCGCGAGACCGACCTGCTGGCGCGTCTGGGCGGCGATGAATTCTCGGTGCTCGCGCCGGAGGCTCCGCTGGACGTGGTGATCGAAATTGCCGAACGCATTCTGGTGGCGTTTGACCTGCCGTTCTTCATCAATGGCCACGAAGTTTTTTCGTCGTGCAGCATCGGTATTGTCAGCGCCGACAGTCAGTTTCATCACGAGCCGGCCGATTTGCTGCGCGATGCCGATGCGGCGATGTACCGGGTCAAGAGTGCCGGGCGCGACAGCTATGCCGTGTTCAATCAGGAAGTGCGCCGTGAAGTCTCGGACCAGGTCGAGCGGGAAGGGGCCTTGCGCAACGCGCTCAAACGCACGGACGAATTGCTGCCGTATTTCCAGCCAATAGTCAGCGTTGAAACCGGCGAGCTGCTGGCCCTTGAAGCGCTGATTCGCTGGCATCAACCGGGGGGCAGGGTGATCGCCCCGGGCGACTTCCTTCCGGATGTCGAGGGCCTGCGTCTGATTGGTCGACTGGACCTGTACATGCTCAACAGCATTGCAGCGATACTCGCCCAGCCCGAGCACGCCAACTGGCCTGCGGTGCACGTCAATTGCTCCAGCTACAGCATGACCCGCCCGGATTTTGCCAGTGATGTCCTGGCACTGTTGGCCAGGCATCAAGTTGAACCTTCGCGCATCTGTCTGGAGTTGACCGAAGGCGCACTGGTGGCGGAACCGACCATCGCCCGACTGACCATGCAGCAATTGGCCGACAACGGCATGTCGGTAGTGCTCGATGACTTCGGTGCAGGGTTTTCATCCCTGAGCTATGTGCATCAATACCGCTTCAGCGGCTTGAAAATCGACAAGTCGTTCATCCTCGAACTGACCACCAGCGCCCGCAGTCGCGCGATCGTCCGGGCGATTGTGCGCATGGCCGAATCGCTGGACCTCAGCGTGGTGGCCGAAGGCGTCGAGGATCAAGCGACCCTGGACCTGCTACGGGAAATGGGCGCCACGCAAGCCCAGGGTTATTACTTCGCCAAGCCGATGGGGTTGGAGGAATTGCTGGTCATGTTGCCGGCGGCCCCTGTGTCTGTTTGACCTTCGTGGGGCTGCCGAGCAGACACGAATCAGGTTCTCTGGTCCAGATCAGCGGCCTGATGCCGCTCGGGCACCTGGCTCGCCTCATCGCCCCACGTCCGGTTGACCCGCTGGCCACGGATGACCGCCGGCCGATTGGCGATTTCCTCTGCCCAGCGCTGCACATGGGTGTATTGATGCGCGGATAGAAACTCCGCCGCCGAGTACACGTTGTCTCGCACCAACTGCCCGTACCAGGGCCACACTGCGATGTCGGCAATGGTATAGCTGTCCCCGGCCAGGTAGGCGCTTTCGCCTAGACGACGGTCGAGGACATCCAGCTGACGCTTCGCCTCCATCGTGAAGCGGTTGATCGGGTACTCAAGCTTTTCCGGCGCATAAGCATAGAAATGCCCGAACCCACCGCCCAGGTAAGGCGCCGCGCCCATCTGCCAGAACAGCCAGTTCAGGGTTTCGGTGCGACCTGCGGGATCCTTGGGCAGGAACGCGTCGAATTTTTCCGCGAGGTAAAGCAGGACCGACCCTGATTCGAAGACGCGAATGGGCGGCTCCACGCTGCGGTCCAGCAGCGCCGGGATCTTCGAATTCGGGTTGATCTCGACAAAGCCGCTGGAGAACTGGTCGCCTTCGTTGATGCGGATCAGCCAGGCATCGTACTCGGCACCGGTGTGCCCGAGCGCCAGCAACTCCTCAAGCAGGATGGTGACCTTCACGCCATTGGGGGTGGCCAGTGAATACAACTGCAACGGGTGCTTGCCGATCGGCAGCGTTTTGTCATGGGTCGGCCCTGCGGTCGGCCGGTTGATGCTGGCGAATTGGCCTCCGGAAGGGGCATCGTTTTTCCAGACCTTGGGAGGAACGTAGGGCGCTTTGCTCAAGAGATGGACCTCATAGCTTGCTTGCGGTAACTGACGGATCGTGGAACACCGTAACTGTGGCGGGGGATTGCACGCACCTGCGATGAGACTGTGCACCGTCCCGCTTCAGCGCTACCCGGCTGTCCAGTTTGACGACTGCTGCGCAGTTTACGACGCACGCCACGTCAAGGCGAAAATACTTTCACCCGGAACATCAAAACGAATGCGTCCATCCCGGCAATCGACAGCGGCTTCGCGACTACGGCTGTCAGGGCCGAAAAGGCTGAGGGAAGGGCAGGCGGTGCCTGCGCCCTGCAAGCTGATCCGTTGCAAGCGCTCGCCCTTGTTTACGCCTAGCACGGTGCGTTCGTTGCCGCGGGCCATCGCCAGGGCATCGACCTCGAACGCGCTGTTGTCCATCCGCCGGACCTGATCGAGCCAATGCGATTGGATGAATTGTTGCGCCAGACCTACCGGCTTCAGCTCGAAGCGATCAGGCCCAGGCATGCGGATCATGCCTTTGAGGTGGTTCGGGTCGTCGGCGGCCTGAAACCAGTTGAGCATATCGAGCAGCCCATCCTGGGCTGAATTGATAGCCACCGAGGCCCACCACAATGATGCGAAGTGCGTTTCCTGTTCGTAGGGGCTCACGCTTGACCCACTGGATATATTGGTCTGGTCCAGCAACAGCGCCTTACGTGGCCGACCATCGGATTGCAGGCCGACGACTTCCGCAGCCTGGCGCACAGAGTCTCGGTACACCCGAGTGGCCAGCAGGTCGCGAATCATCCACTCATGCCAGGCCAAGGCGTCGATCTGCGGTGCCGATTCACTGAGCATGCGCCGGGCCCAATCGATGCCACGGCGCTGCGCACCTTCTGGTGTAAACGGCCCATTGACGAATCGCGAGCTGGCGGGCATGGCGATGCGCACACCCGCTTCGCGCGCGCCCGGGTAGTCGCGTACCTGGCGATACATGGCGTCGAAGAAGTGCTTGTAGGTCTCATAGTCGGGGTAGTTGTAGTTGGGCTCGTCGGCAAACGACAGGTAGTGAGTGCCTCGACCCAAGGCCACGGTTGTCGCCAGCCAGGCGTCAAGGCCGGCGGCGCTCTGGCTGTTGGCCTTCAAGTCGGCCTTGCGACGACTGCCCGCCAGCAAGGTGATATCCATATCGATGCCACCGCGTTCCAGATAAAAACGTCTGAAGGCCTCTTCGTAATGAGGCTTGGCGGCCATGATATCGACGGCGCTGTAAAAGCCACCCGCGCGGGGTTTGAGCGCGTCGAGGGCGGCATGGCTTGCCGGTGGTGGAAGCAAGTAAGGCAAGGCGACACCTAGTCGCGGCGTGGGGCCAAGCACCTCGGGATGCAAATTGAGCTCGGTACGGCCGCTGTTTTGGCGCAGCGGCTGCAGGTGTTGGGGCCGCTGGGCAAACAGGTTGGCGGTGCCGTCCAGCCAGAACGCCGCCTTGCCACTCCCTTGCAGACGCAGGCGCCAGTCTTGATCCCTATCGCTGACAGGCAAGGCAATCTGGTCGAACTTCGGGTAGTCCTGGTAGGGTTTGAGTTTCAGCTCGACGTTGTTGCCATCGCCCAAACGCACGGCACGCAACCCACTGACACCACCGAAATACTTGCCTGCGAGTATCGCCTGTTCACCGGCGCGGACCTTGAAATAGACTTCGACATTGGAGGCAGTCTCGGCGCTGAAATGCACCTTTGCCGGTGCGAACAGGGCGACAGTCTTGTCGTCGTGCTCAAAGCGATAACGCCTGAAGCTGTAGCCCGGGACTTCCACGCGGTAACTGGCAGCGCTCGCGGGCAATGCCCAGGTCTGCTCGCCGCGCCTTTCGCTGGCAGGGATAAAACGCTCGCCGCGCAACTCTCCCTCGGCATCCAGCAGGTAGATTCGTTCTTCATTGGCATCGGTTTGCCAGGCAGGTACCCAACTGACGCGCAACGTGTCGTCGCCACCTGGCTGCAGATAGAGGCTGCCGTCGCGAATATCGCCCCAGCGCATGGGCGCGGCGTGGGCCAAGCTGCTGAGCGCAAGCGTCAATACGATAAGGGTGCATTTCATTCGGTGCTTTCCATTGCGTCTGTCCCAATTTCCGAAAGCGTCGGCATTCGCCCTACACATTAGTCCCGATGTAACAAACGTGAGAAAAATAAAGCGCGGGTCGACGATGGACGGTAATGAAAAGTTATGTGCGTTTGTTGCGCAAAGCTGTAGTCGTGAAAGGACTATTGAGGTCAATATTATTAGCGGTTTTTTGACGCCGTAATTGCGTCAATAGTGCATTCATCTTCGCGCTGAAAAACGGCCTTGCTCTTTCAAGGACTGATGCTAACGTGATATCAGCTCAGCGGTTTGATAGACGTCGTCTTATCTTTTAGAAATTGCGTTAGACCCTTCGGTGCAATAGTGGAGGGGGCTGCAGTCATTCAGGGGACGGGTGGCACGTTACCAGGGTGAAGCCGGGCGAATCCCTCGCCGACCCCGCGAAGTAGTCATCGCAGGTAATCCAAGACGTGCCGCCTATGCAAGTAAGGGAGCCTGGATATGCGCGCAGAGAAGCGATTCTATTCGCTGGACAGTTTCAGAGGGTTGATGGCTGTTTCAGTGATGATCTATCACTTACGCGTTAACGACAGTTTTACCGAGTGGTCGTTGTTTCGCCATGCCGAAGTATTCGTATCGTTCTTTTTTGTATTGAGTGGCTTTGTATTGGCGCACGCCTACGCAAACTCCGTGCAATTTAATTTTCGCAGATTCTTCATAACGCGCACCTTCCGCTTGTTGCCCTTGCACCTCTTCATGTTGGGCGTCTTCATACTGTTGGAGTGCGGACGATATATGGCTGTCCAACAAGGTATGGAGTTTAACAACACGCCATTTTCTGGAAAGTTTGACCCGGCTGAAATTCTGCCTAATGCGCTGCTGCTGCAATCCTGGACGCACTGGACTAATCCACTGTCGTACAACTATCCGTCGTGGAGCATCAGTATCGAGTACTACACCTATATGATCTTCGCCATGATCCTGAGTATCGCCTTCGGCATCAGGACATGGGTGTGGGCGACGATAGTCGTCGTGGCCCTGGCGCTGATCTATGCCGACCATAACTTCTTCACGATTGAGTCGCTTAGAGGCCTCGCCTACTTTTTCACTGGCAGCCTGGCGTATACCGTGTACCTGAAACTACCCCATCCCGGCCGGGCCAAGGTCTGGTTGCTGACAGTGCTTGAAGTCGTGGTGGTAGCTGTAGTGCTGTTGTTCGTGACCAACGATTTTGAGGGCAAGGCGTTGGTGGCCAGCCCGTTGTTCGGCGTCGTCGTTGTGATATTCGCCTTTGATGGCGGGGCGGTGTCAAGGGTGTTGGCGGGACGGGCCTTCGCGTTTCTAGGCAAGTTGTCGTATTCCATCTACTTGACCCACGCGGCCATCCTGTTTTGCATCGTGTCGTTGTTCATGGTAGCGAACAAAGTCCTCGGCGTTAACATGACACCGATGATTGACGGGACTCGCCACCTGGACACGGGTGATGTGCTGTTCAACAACCTCATCGCTCTGTTGGCAGTGGGATCAGTAGTGTTGGTGTCGATGTTTACTTACCGGTACGTCGAAATGACCGGGCAAGCCCTTGGTCGAGCACTTGCCAACAAACCTGCACAAACAAGTCCTTTGTTGAGACCTGATGCCGACTGAATGTCGGGCTGACCGGTTGCTGTCTGCGTTTTTGACAGAGTTACCTCATGTTCGACGCGCTGCTGGCCAGATTTTTACACCCAGCAGATTCTCGCCGAGTTCGTTCTGGGCATGGCTGCTACGCCATTTACGCACGCACGGCGGCGTGGCGCGCTGCCGGCCTCGGCAATGGTGCATGGATTGTCGGGTGTGCGCTTACCCGGGTTGCCGGGATTGATCGGCGACGCCAGTTGCTCCCTGTACCTGTTCCACCCTTATGTGTTGAAGGTCTTCAATAAGGTATTCCATGTTGCGAGTAAGTCAGTTGCCTCTGAACAAACCCTGCCAGGCGCCTCAAACGTTCTTCTTGCAAGTCATCTCTTTGGCGCCATACCCCCAAGTCACCCGAGCTTCCCCCTGATGCTCCCAGAAACTTTCGTTCTGACCGGTGTAGTGCACGCCGCTGCCCGATTGCACCGCGACCATCAGTGAGCGCTGGCCTTTGTAGGTGGCAATAAGCGAAGAGGGCTCGGTCTGATAGAAGGTGGCGCTGATTGTGCCGTCACCGCTGCAGTCGAAAGTGATCGGGCCTTTGCCGGCAACCAGTCCGTAACCGGCTTGTATCTCGACGATGCGCTGACTGTAGCTGTCGCGAACGCAGGCCTGCTTATCATCGGACTTCCAGCATTCATCACGCCCCTTGATCCACCCGCGCTGCTCGGCCTTGAGTGTCTTGGCGCCATTGCCAGCCTTTTTCAGCGCGGCGTCATACGCGGCTGCCAGGTTTCGGTCCTGCGCTGCAAGGTCGGGGTTTTTGCAGATCAGGTCTTCCACCGAACTGGCCATTTTCTCGCTGCACTTGAACGATGGCCCTTCCTGAGCCGTAGCAAGTGATGCGACCAGCAACGCCGATACGCCCACGCCGACCAGCAAAACGCGATTCAAAAAACTCATAAACAACAACTCCTGAATTGTCCCTGAGACGAGACCCTCGGAAATCATACCAAGGGTTCGCGCAATTCCCTCCGACGGTGATCTCATCCCCACGCGTTCAATGTCGAACTTAACCGTTCTACTTCAGTGCATGCCCAGCGCAAAAAAGAGCGACCGGAAAAAAGGCCGGTTCAAGACCCAGGGCTTCCTTCATTCTGACATCATCAAAACCCATCACCACGACACCGCCCAGACCCGCTGCGGTCACCGCCAAATACATATTCTGGGCAACGGCTCCAGCCTCGAAATCAACGTACCGCTCACCCCTCAGGCCATCGGCTTGTTGATCAGCGAAATGATCGATCGCGAGCGCTCGTTCAGCGACGATAGCAATGACGACGGGAGCCACTTCCAACCATTTTTCATCGCCTAAGGCCGCTGAGTTCAGCACGCCATTTTCGATCAGCTCCGCAATGCGCGAAAGCGTTCCCGCGTGGGAGTCGTAGGTGTAGACCCCGGGTGCAATCCCTGCCACGTTGCGCACCACCACTTTCAACACCAGTGGGTGCAGGGCGTGTGCCGAGGGAGCAGTGCGCCCTCCGTCTTTGGAAGTGCATCCCTGTCCAGCGTGGAGAAGTGTTTTCAGAACGGTCAGGCTCAAAGGCTCTGTACTGAAGGACCTGACACTTCGCCTGGCGGCCAGCAGGTTATTGAGCAGCATTGTGTTTTGCGTATCCATCGACGTTCATCCCTGTGAGTGTGTGCTGACAGTAGCAGGTGCACGAACGCCAATCAGGAACGGTTCGGTTCTGTTCGGCCGCTTGGGGAATAATGGGCGAGGTGTCCATCTGGATAGCGTATCGTTAGGCCCGTCGCACTAGGCGACAGTCAGTTTTCGCGTGACAAAACAATTGGATTAAACAAGGAATTTTGATGAATCGTATTTTTGGATTGGTTTTATGTGCACTGGTACTGCCAATGAGCGGCTGTGTACAAGGGACTTACACCAAGTCTATTCAGGTTACCAAGGACGAGACTGGTCGCATTGTGCAGACCATCGAGACTGAGAGCGTTACGCAAGTCGGGCAGGGCAACGCTATGCGGTTGGAGAAAATTAAAGGTGTGCAAAATTAAATAGTCGGGAAACCGTTGACCCTTCGATAGGCAGGAAAAGACGTTGAGTGAGGACTCTGCTTTTTTTATGCCAAGCGTCATCGTGGCTGCCAGTGATTGTTCGGCTCTCCAGCGGGCTGATACCGTTACTGGCACTCCCGCAATTGGGAAGTCAGACCTCAGTGCGGATCAAGCGAGCATCATTTTGTATAGCGCCCGGAGCTAGAATTATTTTCCATTCGTCCACAGCCGCGTAGTTAAAAATAGGGTGTAAAGCGGACCTGCTCGCGGCAGGCTGCGATTGGCTTGGCATAAGTTTCACCTGCCACTCACCAGCAGACGCGTAGTTATGAATAGGGGCTAAGGCAGTCCTGCGCTGGGAGATAGCGGCCTTAGTCGGGCCCAAAGTTTTAGGTGCAAGCGTGCTCGTTTTTTTACGAGAGCTTGCCTGCCTAAGAGGAGGGGGGGGCGCCGGGGCGTTTGTTTGCGGCGCTGTTGAAGATCTAGGCGCCGAGGTTCTGTTGGGCGCTGTTTTGATTTTTTTTACTCCGCCCAGGCTTGTTTTAACCCGAGACAAAGCGCCTGAAACGTCTGATTGATTAAAGATTCTGCGCAAAAATAGGAAAAGCTTTGCCTTGCCTGTCGGATCTGCGTAATTGATTGGATCGTTCTCGCAATAGGCATAGGCATTAAGACCTCCTTTTTCGAAAGGACTTAGATTATCCGGACTATTGAATCGCATCAGCACAGGGTTGTATGCCCGATACCCCTGTCCCAGTAAATAATGGCCGGTCACGGAGTCAGGGCGTTCGCCGTTAAATCCCAGCAAGCTGAAGAGTCCGCTGTTCGCTAGGCGATGACCAAAAGGACAGTAGAGTTGGTGACGGATAAGACCAAGTTTGATGCTGTGTATTACCGTGTTATTCCCATCAATGGCCAGCAAAGTGGCTTCGTCTCCGGGTTCTAATTCGGCCAGCGGCATGACCCCGTGTTCTAAAAAACAAATTTTTCTGTTGCCCTGAATCTCGGTCGCGATGCGGTTGCCAATGTAAAAGCGTTGAATTGAGTGAGCTCTCACCAAACGATCCAACGGGTCGTATTGGTAGCGGTTTAGAAAGGTCTCAGGTAATGCAGTCATGTAACGGCTCCGGGAATAGAAATCACAGGTCAGCATCTGCCTATTGTTCAGTACTGCCTAGCTAGCAGATCTGATAGGTATTTGAGGAGAAAGGGATCACCGGCCGCGTACTCAGGCGCACCGCTGAGACATCAGGCAGAAGCTGGATTTCACGCCAGGTGTGTCCAGCGTCAGTAATCAATGTCCAGTCGAACTGGCCTCGCGATTCCACCTATGACCATAATCGTCCCACTGTATGGACATCGGAGGATGAAATGAAAGGAAGCTGCGCGTGTGGGGCTGTTGGCTATGAAGTCGACAGCATTGATATGCCCATCAGCCATTGTCACTGCCACACCTGCCGCAAGACCCATGCGGCTGCGTATGTCACCACGGCCGGCGTGCTGAGAGAGCATTTCAGATGGACGCGAGGGCTGGACGCGTTGAGGGCTTTCGAGTCATCTCCCGGAAAGATTCGGCACTTCTGCGGCCACTGCGGATCGCACCTTGCGGCTGAACGCAACGGCGCTGCCGCAATGATTGTGCGCGTAGCGACGTTAGACGATGAGCCGGGCGCCAGGCCCGAGTATCACATCTGGACGGAGCAGGACGTCGCGTGGCTGGAGGGGGAAGGTCTGCCTAAACACCGTCAATGGCAGCCTGATCGATAAGCTATCGGATGCTTGTTCAACGGCCCGCTCAAACCTCCCCGGAAACAGCCATTTGACACGCGGATCCGCTATCGCCCACTTCCTGTTCGAGCCATTCAAGAAATTCGCAAAACCCGCTCGAACGCTTCACCCGCTTTGGATAGACCAGCGTGTAGCGTCCGCCCGTCACGATGCTGCCGGCATGCACGCGTATCAGTTGCCCGGTGAGCAACTCATCGCGTGTCAGCACCGCGTCGACCAGCGCGATGCCCTGGCCACATTTCACCGCAACGATCGCCGATTCCAGCGTATCGAAGGTCAGGTGAGCGTTATCGGGGCCGGTTGAATCGGGGTAGTACTCGTCCCAGCGACGCCAGTCCAGGCGATCCATGCTCGCGTCCACGAGACGCGCGGTCTTGAGCACCTCTTCCGGTGTCGAACCGGCGAGCAGTGCCGGCGAGCACACCGGGATCAAGGCTTCCTCCCACAACTCCAGCGCTTCGAAGTCGGGCCAGGTGGCGGTGCCGTACGCGATCATTGCGTCGATGGATTCAAACGCAAAGTCGGGGAAGCGGTGATACACCGTGTCGACACTGACGGTCACCTGCGGATGCTCGCGATAAAACGCGGTCAGCCGTGGAATCAGCCAGCGTGCCGCCATGGTCGAGTGCGCGCGCAGGCTGACGCTTCGTCCCACCGTGGCGAGCATCTGCGACGCATCCGACAGCAGGCCGATGACTTGTTCCGCCACCGGAACCAGTGATTGACCTTCAGGGGTGAGCACGATTTTGCGTGTGTGCCGCTCGAACAGACGACTGTCCAGACGCGCCTCCAACTGCGCAACCTGCCGGCTCACCGCGCTCTGGCTCAGGTTGAGCTACTCGCCTGCCTTGCCGAAATTGCCGGTTTTCGCGACGGTCAGGAAGGCCTGCAAAAGCTCGATGGATGGCAGTTGGCGGCTCATGTTTCTATGCGCTCCTCGCATGGGATTAATGCAGATACATCACTGTTATTTCGGCGGGACGGCGCACATTCTTAGCCGAAACCACGACGCGGCGCTACGCGTCATTCTCCACCGGACGGTTGCCCTTATGAACACTCCAGCAGCGGCCTTCAATACCGTGTCAGCGACCCAGGACGACCGCCTGCCTCGTGAAGTCGACGTGGCGATCATCGGCGGCGGCCTGATGGGGTGTGCCTGCGCGTACTACCTGAGCAAGGCGGGCGCCAAGGTGCTGTTGATCGATAAAAGCCCACATCGTCTGAACAACGACCGCTTCGCGTTCGAACGCAGCCTTCGGCAGCTGCTACACAGAGCCCGCGCCTTACGCTCCCTGTAGCAGCTGGCGCAGCCTGCGTTGGGGCGCGAAGCGGCCCTCGATTTTCAAGCGGACACCATAACGTCCGGACAGCGACCACTTCGCAGTCGGACGCAGCCTTCGGCAGCTGCTACACGAAACCCGCGCCTCCCGGCCACGCACCTCTGTTTATGATGAAAATCTGCCCGGCAGTTTTTCAAAAACACTCCCGCTCCATGCCTCTGTGCGACAAGCCTTATCCCTCTACGAAAATTAGTTTCACCTCATTTGAATATCGCTCCTCGAAATGTTTTATGAGTTTCGCAACCTGCTCGGCATGACCCATCAGCCCTCTCGGTATCCCGATATTCATCCTCATTCATCGGGCGCGTGAAAGTGCGGGCTGCTGTGCCGTGGGCCTCAATAAAAACAATACTCAGGAGCACCGTATGTTCAACCGAGCCGTCCCCGCCGTTCTCTTACTGGCAACCAGTTCGATGTGCGCTCAGGCAGCCGACACCGCCACGCACGGTTTTCTGGAAGACAGCAAAGCCACACTGTCGATGCGTACCCTGTACTTCAACAGCGACAATCGCGATGGCAGCGCAGACCCGTCGAAAACCGAAGAAGCGGCACAGGGTTTTGTACTGCGCTATGAGTCAGGGTTTACCCAAGGGGCAGTAGGGTTCGGGCTCGATGCACAGGCGTTGCTCGGGATTACGCTGGACAGTGGCGGCGGACGCCACGTCGGTAGCGGAATGATTCCGAGCGACGGCGAGGGTGCGGCCGCCTCGTGGAGCAGTTTCGGGCCGACGGCGAAAATGCGTGTGGCGAAAACAGAATTTCGCTACGGCACGTTGCTACCCAAATTGCCGATCCTGCTGTCCAACGATGCCAGGGTGTTGCCGCAGTCGTTCACCGGTGCGCAGATCACCTCCAACGACATCGACGGGTTGACCCTGACCAGCGGAGTGCTTGAACACGCAGTCGGCCGCGCCTCGACAGATCGCACGGGCCTGTCGGTTGCCGGCAGCACGCGGGACAGCAACACGTTCTACTACGCCGGAGGCGACTACAACGTCACCCGAGACCTCAAGGCGCAGTATTACTTTGCGCAGCTGGAGGACTTCTATGACCAGCATTTCCTGGGCCTGACTCACGTTCTGCCCATCGACAGCCAAAGCGCACTGACCACCGACCTGCGCTATTTCCGCACCACCTCAAGCGGTGCGAACAGTTCGGCGACGGGCCGCGCGCAGGGCTATCGCGCATCGGGTTACACCGACAATGACAACGGCGAAATCGATAACAGCACCTGGGCTGCAATGGTCACCTACACGAACGGCGGCCACGCGGTGACGGTGGGGCATCAACAAGTGAGTGACGGCAGTAATTTTGTCCAGCTCAACCAGGGAAGCCTGACGGACAAAGGGGCGGGCGGCGGCAGCGTCTACCTGCCCACTGACCGGATGATCCAGAACTTTGCCCGTGCGGGTGAGAAGACCGATTTCGGCCAGTACACCTATGACTTCGCGCCGTTGGGCGTACCGGGTTTGAAAGCATCGATCGCGTACTTGAAGGGCACCGACATCAAAGCCCGCAACGCGAGTGATCAGTCTGAGTGGGAGCGGGATATGACGCTGGATTACGTACTTCAATCCGGTGCGCTGAAAGGGGTTGGATTCTCGGTGCGAAACGGCAAATCGAACACCGACGCCGGCCGTGACGTGGAACAGAATCGCTTTATCGTGAATTACACGCTGTCGCTGTTGTAGCCGCTGGATAGAACCCGTAGGAGCTGTCGAGTGAAACGAGGCCGCGATCTTTTGATCTGCTCTCGATCTTCCTGCCCCATCATTGCCCTGAGCCTCTCCGTCAATCCGAAGCTAACTCCAGCAGTGCGCATAGGCTTGCCACGGTTCTCTTCTGGAAGCGGGCTCGAGCTGCCAGCTTCCAGGAGATCGGCGCAGCTCGCAGCAGCCCGTGCAGTGCCTGTTTGATGTCAGTTTTTTACTTCGGTTTTACCGTCGTAACGTGCTCGCCATTTCTCCAGCACGGCGGCCCGCTGGCTACCAGCCTGGTCAAAGTCGACGGTGATCAATCGGTCGTAATAGGCGTCCGGCATTTCCGCTAATTTGCTATTGAATTCCGGACGGGCCAATGCGGCTGCATTGGGTTGGTACAGCAGGAACGCTTGTTCGCTGACCGCAAAATCCTCCAGTTTTTTTGCCGCTTCAAGTTTTTTACTGCCCTTCATCAGCGCCACCGCGTTGATGTCCAGCCCCAGGCCTTCGGTCGGTAGCACGATGTCCAGAGGCGCGCCCTGGCGTTTGAGCGTGACAGCCCGGTAGTCAAGGGAAATGCCAATCGGGTATTCGCCCATCGCTGCCTGAGTGCAGGGCTTGGAGCCGGAGTGGGTGTATTGCCCGATATTGGCGTGGAGCTTGTCCATGAAGGCCCAGGCCTGGTCTTCGCCCATGATTTGTACCCAGGCGTTGACGGCTGAATAGCCCGTGCCTGATGAGGCAGGGTTGGGCATGACGATTTTGCCTTTGTAGATCGGCTTGGTCAGGTCTTCCCAACGGGTGGGAATCGGCAGGTTCTGTTTTTTGGCCTCGACCGAGTTCACGCAGACGGCGGTCGCCTCCACGCCATTGCCGACCCACTGCGGTGGGTTTTGCTTGTCACGAAAGCGTGGATCTACTTTCTCCACATCCTTGGGTGCATACGCTTGGAGCATGCCTTCCTTGCCCAGCAACGCCACACTTGATGCGTACAACCCCCAAATGGCATCTGCTCGTGGGTTGGCTTTTTCAGCGAGCAACTTGGCAGTGATGATCCCCGTCGAATCCCTTACCCATTTGATCTGGATATCAGGATTCTCGGCTTCAAAGGCTTTTTTGTATCCAGCGAGCTGTTCGTTTTCCATGGCCGTGTACACGGTCAGCTCCGTGGTAGAGAAAGCCGTGTTGGCAATGCCGACACCAAGAATGACGGCTGCGAGGGTATTCCAGGATTTGATCATGGTAGGTCTCTTTCAGGGGGAAGGTGACTGCAGGAATTCGGGTTCAAGCGTGCCCGGTTCGCCAGTGCTGGGTGTGCCTGAGCAGACCGCGCGAGAGCATGTAAAGCACCAGTGACGCAAGGGCCGAGGTCAGGAGGATCAGCGTTGACAAGGCAGCAGCGCCGCCGATGTTGCCCGCGTCGTCCAGATTGAGTACGGCAACTGCCGCCAGAATAGTGTCGGGGCTGTAGAGGAAAATCAGCGCCGATACCGATGTCATCGAAGAGACGAAAAGGTAGCGAAACACCTCAAGCAATGCGGGCAAACAGATGGGCAGCGTCACTCGCCAATAGGTGGTGAGCAGTGGCACTTTCAGAGACAGCGAAGCGGATTCAATTTCTTCGTTCAGCTGTCGCAAGGCGGTCGTGGCGGTCATTTGCGCCGGCGTCAGGAATCGCATCACGCAGCACACAACCATCAACGCGATGCCACCGTACAGGCCGTTTAGCGGGTTGGCAGGATGGTTGAAGAAAAATACATACCCCAGGCCCATGACCAGACCAGGCACCGCCATTGGCAACATGCACAGCAATCGCAGAAGGTTATCAAGCCAGCCGCTGCGGGTTTTTTCCATCAGGTAAGCACAGGTGAAAATTATCGGGGTGCCAATCGCGGCGGTCAGGCTCGCCAACAACAGGCTGTTACGGTAGGCCAGCCAGCCGACATCTCCGTTGGATTCGAAGTCGTAATGACGCAGTGAGACCGTCAAGTCGTACGGCCAGAAGTTGATCAGGGAGGCCCCGACCGCAACTACCACCAGACTCAAGAGCGCCAGGCCTATCACGCCAGCGACCAACAACAGAACGGTGTCACGGGACCGATTGGTCGGCGTTACATAAGCGGCGGCCTGGCTGCTTACCTGGCTGCCGCGCAATCTGCGCATCCATGCATCAACGGCAAAGCTGATAAGGGCGGGAACCAACAAGATGCTTCCAATCAGCGCGCCTTCAGAAAATTTTTGCTGGCCCACCACCGACTTGTACGCCTCCATTGCCAGCACTTGGTAGTCGCCGCCGATTACAACCGGAATGCCAAAGTTGGTGATAGTTTGCGTGAACACCAGGCAACTGGCGGTAAACACTGCGTAGCGGGTGCCGGGCCACGTAACATTGAGGAAGGTTTTCCAATGGTTCGCGCCCATGCTGATCGACGCGTCGTACAGGCGTGCATCGGCCAGGCCCAAAGCAGAGATGAGGATCATCAAGGCCATCGGGAAGTTGTAGAACGCTTGCCCCAGCACGATGCCGGAATAACCGTAAATGCCGTCCGGGAACCAGGATTTCAGTAGCCCCTGGTTGCCGAACAAGTAGATCAGTGCGATTGCCGACAGCATTGACGGCGCCATCAGCGGCAGCAGCGACAGGCTTCGAAGCAACGCTTTGCCGGGTATACGACTGCGTTGCAGGGCATAGGCGAATACGTACGCAGCGGGCACTACCAACGCAACGGTGCTGAGGGAGACCTTGACGCTGTTGCCCAGCAACCACAAAAAGCGTGAGCTCGAGAGCAGTTGCCAGACACCGGCAAGACCGTTTTGCACATCGACGACTTTACCCAGCATCGTCATCAACGGCAGGGCGAGCCCCACGATTAGAAACAACACCATCAACAGCTTTGCGCCGCGGGTAAATACAAGGTCGCTCAGGGCCGCCTCAGGCGACCGCGTCAAAGGTTCTGGCGGCGAAGGCGCTGGTTGAGGGAAATGCAAACTGGTCATCGCACCACTCCTGGAAAGGCCCGCAAGCAATGGGACGGAAACGTCAGCCATACCCGTTCGGCATCGATAGGTGCGACGTTCAGGTCAGCACTGATCTCCGCAACAAGTGGCTGCCCGCGGAGCTGATCCAGCTCAACCGTTAGTCGGTAGCGATTGCCCAGAAACAGTTTTTCGACGACCTGTGCGGCCATGCTGTTGGAGCCTTGTGGGTGGTTGTCGATGCGCAACGCTTCCGGTCTGCAAAAAAGCCGGCCCGGTCCACCCATAGTGACTTTATCAAGGTTCAGAGAGACAGCACCCAGGTGGGCCTGGCCATTACTCAGGCTCTGATAGTCGAGCCAGTTGGCATGGCCAATGAAGTTGGCGACAAAGGGTGTGGTGGGCGATCGGTATATGTTTTCCGGGGTATCGAATTGCTCGATGCGGCCCTGATTCATCACCGCGATACGGTCCGCCATGACCATCGCTTCGTCCTGGTCATGTGTGACCATAATGGTCGTGATGCCGAGCTTGCGTTGTAGGGAGCGCAGTTCATAACGCAGATGTTCGCGAACTTTTGCATCCAGTGCGGACATCGGTTCATCAAGTAGCAACAGCGATGGAGAGGGCGCCAAAGCACGTGCCAGGCCGACGCGTTGCTGTTGTCCCCCTGACAATTGTCCTGGGTACTTGCTGGCCATTGCGCTCAGGCCGACCAGCTCAAGCATTTCCTGAACGCGTTCGCGTACTTGGGAGTGCAGGAGCCTTCGAGTGCTAAGGCCGTAGCCAATGTTCTGCGCAATGGTGAGGTTGGGAAACAGCGCGTAAGACTGGAATAAAATCCCGTAGTCACGCTCCTGAGGATGAGCGCGAGAGATGTCTTTTGGGCCAATCATCAAACGGCCGATGTCTTGTTTTTCCAGGCCGGCAATGATCCGTAGCAGCGTGGTTTTTCCACATCCTGAAGGCCCGAGCAAGCACACAAGCTCGCCTGCCTTGACCTCGAGCGAGACATCATCGAGCACGCTGAGTTTGCCGAATGATTTACCGATGCCTTGAACCGAAAGCGGCACGGTAGACAGTTGGGCGATGGTAGAAGCCATGGTGAATCCCTATGCAATGCCAGCCACCAAAACCAATGGTGGTACCGATGAAAAACAACGGTAATGAGCGAATGACTGGCAGATAGGAAGTTGGCGAATGCCGGCAATCTGGTGTTGCCGTACGGGTGATAGCTCGCTTGGATTTGATGTAACACGCCCAAAAATGACCCGCAAATATAAAACTGAAAAATACAGCCATATAGTGAATTCAGCGCTCACCCGTTAGAACGAGATTTTCTTTAATGGCGTTTAAAAACAATGAGATAAGAAGCATTTATGAGGGTTGGAAACGTTGAATTTCACTGCGCAAAAAAGCCTATGAGTCCATAGGGCTTTTGCGCCCAAATGACCCGGAACCGGACCGGGCAGCTCGATTTAAAATGGAGCGCGTTGAACTGGATGCATAAGTTCCACTGATACCATGACACCCTATAACCGATTGGATTGATGGGTTTGTGGTTGGCATGCTGGCGGCTTCCTCAGAGTGAGCGACCCCATGTCCGACGCTAATCTGGCCACACTGCTGGTACTGATTTCTGCCTTCATGCACGCCAGTTGGAACGCCGTCGTAAAGTCCAGTAGCGATCGACTCTCATCGATGGCAATGGTCGACGGTGTCGCTTTTGTAGTCGCGTTGATCGCCGTGCCTTTTGTCGAGGTGCCTGAGCTGCCGGTATGGGGGCTGATCGGGATGTCGGTTGCCGTTAATCTGTTCTATCGATACTTCCTGATCAGGGCCTACCATTTTGGGGATTTCGGCCAGGTGTACCCGTTGGTTCGTGGCCTGCCACCTTTGCTGGTTGTGGTGTTCGCGACTGTCTGGCTAGGGGAGACGCTGTCACCGATGGGCCTGCTGGGCGTGGTCATTTTGTCCCTTGGCGTCCTTAGCCTGCTACGCGTAACCGAACAATGGCAGGCGCCGCGCAATGCCTTGGCGGCCGGCGTGTGCGTGGCGTTGTATACCGTAATCGATGCGCAAGGTGTGCGAAGTGGCCAGGGAGTGCTCTCGTACCTGGTGTATTTCACCTTGGTGCTGAGCGTGCCGATCCCGTTTTTTGCGGTGCGGCGTCGGCGCCGAGTGCTGTTCGAGCATCTGCAGCAACATTGGCGAATATCGGTGTTTGGTGGGCTGACTTACTGTGCAGCGTATGCGCTGGTGCTGTGGGCAATGACGCTGGAAAACGTGGCGAAAATCGCCGCGCTGCGTGAGAGCAGTGTCATCATCGGCGCGGTGATTGCCACGCTCCTGTTCAAAGAGCCATTCGGTCGCCGTCGTTTGATTGCTGCCGTCGCCGTGACATTGGGCATTGTGCTGATCAAGTTCGCCGCTTAACCGAAGCGTTTTTGCGCCACTTTCAGGAAATCGTCAATCAGCCGAGCAGCGCGTCGCTCTTTCAGGCAGTAGAGGAACTCGTCGAGCAGGGCGGCTTGATGAATCGTCACGATCCGTAATTCCTGACTGTCAGGCACCTCGTGGCGAGCAATAATACTCACCCCGATGTTACGCAACACCGCCTCCCGGATAGCCTCCCGACTGCCAATCTCAATGACGTTCTCAAGCTTGAGCTGTGCTTGTGCAAGCATGTCTTCAGTGAGTTGCCTGGTGTGCGAGCCCTGTTCCCGCACAAGCACACAATGGTGTTCGATCGCGCTCAAGGCGATGCGGCTGTGGTTCGCCAACGGGTGGCTTCGATGAGCGACCAGTACCAGCGGATCTTGTCCCAATGGCAGACAAAACAGTCGAGGGTCAGTCAATTGCTGAGAGGACGTCACCAGATCGACCCGGTATTCATCCAGCGCATTAATCATCTGCTGCGAGTTACCCAACTCCAGACTGACTTGCACTTCATGCTCTTCGCGAAACGCTTTTACCAAATCCAGGATGTAGTAGGGCGCGGTGGCACCAATGCGAAGTTTTCCGGCTTTGCTGCTGGCGTTGTTCAAAAAGAATTCGATGTTCAAGCCGTGGGAGATCATCGGCTTGACCAGTGGCAATAACCGGATACCGGTTTCGCTTAGCGTCAGACGCCTGCCGCCCCGATAAAACAGCTCCACCGCAAACTGATTTTCCAGTTGACGAATCTGGTTGGTCACCGTGGGTTGGCTCAGGCCCAGCTTCTTTGCGGCGAGCGTGACGCTGCCCAATTGGGCCACCATGTAGAAAGCTTTCAGTTCCGATTCAAGCATTATTCGCGCTCTGGCCTTAAGTCGACCCGGTCATTCAAGCCAGGAAGTCGGCGGGTATCTTAAGGCCTGAATTCGAATTGTGCCTATGACAAATCTCTGGGGCCATGCGTGGTTCGACGTCGACGATGACATCTTCGGGCGAGCCGTACAAATCGGTAAATCTTCTGTCAGCATCGGTAAAACCAATAACGTTTGTATATAAGTTCAGCTTGTTAGTGAAATACGATAAATCGATTTTTATTATTTATCGGGCACTGCTTTGATAGCCCCATGCATCACTCCTAACAACAACAAAACCGCCGGAGAAGATCATGACCAAAGCCGAATTTCCAGTTGCCCAGCCACTCGCAACACCTGCCCTGGGTGAGCCTTACTTGCTGACACCAGGCCCGCTGACCACCTCCAAAGCAACCAAAGAAGCCATGCTTCGCGATTGGGGTTCATGGGACGGTGCTTTTAACCAGGTCACCGCAGAAGTTCGCCAGAACCTGCTTGATATGGCAGGGGTGCAGGGCGACAGTTTTGCTTGCGTGCCGCTGCAGGGCAGCGGCAGCTACTCGGTAGAGGCGTCACTGGCCACCGCCATCCCGCGTGATGGCAAAGCGTTGGTGCTGATGAATGGTGCTTATGGCCAGCGCGCTACCAAAACGCTGGACTACCTTGGCAGGGCATACATCACTTTAGATAAGGGTGACTACCTGCCGCCGCAGCCCGATGAAGTGGACGCTCTGCTCAACGAAAACCCGGATGTGACCCACGTTTTTCTGGTCCACTGCGAAACCAGTTCCGGCATCCTCAATCCGCTGCGTGAAATTGCCGATGTAGTAAAGAAGCACGGCAAAAGCCTGATTATCGACGCCATGAGCACCTTCGGCGCTGTGCCGGTTACCGCCAAAGACATTGCCTTTGATGTGCTGGTGTCCTCCGCCAACAAGTGCATCGAAGGTATTCCTGGTTTTGGCTTCGTCATTATCCGTCGCTCGGTATTGGAGTCTGCCAAGGGTCGAGCCAACTCGCTGTCCCTGGACCTCTACGAGCAGTGGGTCTACATGGAGCGCACCGGTCAGTGGCGCTTCACTCCGCCAACTCATAGTGTGGTGGCCTTCCATAAAGCCCTTGAACAGCATGCGCTCGAAGGCGGTGTGCATGGACGTCTGGCGCGCTATACACGCAACCGTGATGTACTCGTGAGCGGCATGCGCGAACTCGGATTCCGCACCCTGCTGGAGGACTGCTGGCTGTCGCCGATCATCACGACATTCTTCTGTCCCGAGCACCCGAACTTCCAGTTCATGCGCTTCTATGAAGAGCTCAAGACCCGTCAATTCATCATCTATCCGGGCAAGTTGACTCAGGCTGAAAGCTTCCGCATCGGTTGCATCGGTCAGATCGACGAATACATCGTCAACCAACTGCTACGCGCCATTGCCGACAGCCTCCTGGCAATGGGCGTCGACATGCCAAAACCTGCAAGCTGATCGACCCCTTTCAAGATCCCTGTCGATTCGAGCATCGGTGCAATGGGTAGCACCTTTGGGCAGGGGTCTTTTTCAACCATGGATTCGGTGACTCATCGCTCGGCAACGCCGGGCCCGAGTCAGCGATCGCTGCAATTTAGGACTTGAAGCCTGACGCCATCCTCATGGCCATCTCATCGATGGTGTGCGCGTGCGCGGGCTTGGGCACCAAAAACAAAAACAAAAACAAAAACCAATTAATTGCGCTGTCTGGCACCTCATACGGGATCAGAACACCATGAACAAAAACACCACAGGCCCGCTCGCAAGTGGCTGGAAATCACTCCACCGTTGGCGCGTGCAGGTTTTCCTCATTACCTGGTTGGCCTATGCCGCCTTCTACTTCACCCGTAAAGCGTTCTCCGTCGCCAAACTCGGTATTGGCGAGGACCCAAACTTTATGCTCGAAAAGGCCATGATGGCCAACCTCGACGCCCTATACCTGGCTGCCTATGCCGTAGGCCAGTTTATGTGGGGCAATTTCGCTGACCGCTTTGGACCGCGGATCGTGGTCCTTAGTGGCCTGGTCGTATCGGCTGTGGCGGCCCTGCTGATGGGCACTTACGCCACCTTACCGATTTTCGTTTCCTGCATGCTGGTGCAAGGCCTTGCTCAGTCCACCGGTTGGTCGGGCCTGTGTAAGAACCTTGGCAGTTTCTTCAGCACGGGCGAACGTGGTCGCGTAATGGGTTACTGGTGCACCTGCTACGCCTTCGGCGGTCTGATAGCAACGCCATTTGCCGGTTGGTGGGCCTATGACTCGTACCACGACTGGCGCCTGGCGTTTATCAGCAGCGCTGTCGTGGTGCTGGTAGTAGCGGTGTTGTTCTTCTTCCTGCAACGCAACCGGCCGGAGGACGTCGGTCTGCCTCCCGTCGAAATCGAGCTCGAGCCTGCAAACGACGTCATTGTTCCACGCGAAAGCATGTGGGCGGGCCTGCGTAACGTCATGAAAAATCGAACCGTGCTGGTTCTGGGCCTTGCCTATTTCATGCTTAAGCCCGCGCGCTACGCAATTCTCTTGTGGGGCCCGGTCATCATCTACGAACGCATGCCTGCAATCGGCAAAGTGGCTTCCGCGATCGTACCTACCGCGTTCGAACTGGCGGGCCTGTTAGGCCCCATCCTTATCGGTATCGCTTCAGACAAGTACTTCGGCGCTCGTCGTATGCCGGCCTGTGTCCTTAGCCTGGTGGTGCTCACCCTCTGCTTGGGGTTGTTTGTACCGGCGATGCAGAGCGGCAGTCTCTACATGGTGGTCGGCCTGCTGTTCATGATGGGTCTGACACTCTATGGGCCGGACTCAATGATCAGCGGCTCGGCAGCCATTGATTTCGGTAGCAAGGACGGAGCGGCCTCATCCGCAGGATTCGTCAACGGCTGCGGTTCGATAGGCGCAATCCTCGGAGGCCTGCTGCCAGGTTACTTCGACACCATCACCGTGTTTCTGGTCTTCACCGGCGCCGCACTTTTGGCCAGCCTGATGTTGGTTCCGTTTTGGAACAGCCGTCCGAAAACTGTGGAAAAGCAACAGTCAGTCTCTACGCCCGTACAGCCGGTCATCGTCGGCACAAACCCCTGAACCTGTCGTCACCTCATACACTTTGCTGGAGCGATCATCATGAATTACAAACAACCCGATCAACTGCAAGCCGTGGTTCTGGACTGGGCGGGCACCGTTGTTGATTTCGGTTCCTTCGCCCCGACGCAGATCTTTGTCGAAGCCTTCGCCGAGTTCGGCGTTGCGGTCTCCCTGGCAGAAGCCCGCGGTCCGATGGGCATGGGCAAGTGGGACCACATCCGCACGCTGTGCAATGAGCCACAAATCGCCACGCGTTATCAGGCCGCCTTTGGGCGCCTGCCGACTGATGACGATGTCACCGCCCTTTATGAGCGTTTCATGCCCTTGCAGATCGAAAAGATTGCCCTGCACTCAGCGCTGATTCCGGGTGCACTGAATACGATCAATGCCTTGCGCGACAAGGGTCTGAAAATCGGTTCGTGCTCCGGCTATCCGGCGGTGGTCATGGAGAAAGTCATCGAGCTGGCGCGGAAAAACGGCTACGTCGCCGACCACGTTGTAGCAACTGACGAAGTACCTAATGGACGTCCGCACCCGGCGCAGGCCCTGGCCAACGTGATCGCCTTGGGCATCAGCGATGTCGCCGCTTGCGTCAAGGTCGACGACACCTGGCCGGGCATTCTTGAAGGCCGCAGCGCCGGCATGTGGACGGTGGCATTGACCTGCTCCGGTAACGCACTGGGCCTGACCTATGCAGAGTTCCGGGACCTGCCTTCGGACAGGTTGGCCGAAGAGCGGGCGCGCATCATCAAGATGTTTGAAAACTCTCGCCCGCACTACCTGATTGACACCATCGTCGATTTGCCTGACGTCATTGAAGACATCAATGCCCGTCTGGCCCGTGGGGAAACTCCTCAGGGAGCCTGATCCTGCAAGGCTTGTACAACTGACAGTGGCCGCCCCGCAGGCGGCCACAACCCAAAACAACAAGAGAACACCACCATGAAATACGCCCACCCAGGCACTCCCGGTGCCATCGCTTCCTTCAAGTCCCGTTACGGTAACTACATCGGCGGCGAGTTCGTCGCGCCTGTCAAAGGTCAGTACTTCACCAATACTTCGCCAGTGAATGGCCAACCCATTGCCGAATTCCCACGCTCCACGGCCGAAG
>NZ_JBYVMF010000036.1:0-50525 GCF_058145095.1 Pseudomonas sp. MDV22-iso1 | reverse complement strand
TTCGACTGCGCCGGAAGTGGGGCGAATTATAGACATCCTGAATCTGCCGTCAACCTCTAATTTCATAAATCTGTCACAAAGGTCAAAAAAGCCCCGAAAACAAGAAGGCCGCCTATTAAAGGCGGCCTTATTCCCTTCTACTTACAAGCTAGGAAATGCGAACTGCGAAGCTTCATGACTCGCACGTTGCGGCCAGCGCTGCGTAATGGCCTTGCGACGGGTATAGAAGCGCACCCCATCCGGACCATAAGCGTGCAGGTCACCAAACAACGAACGCTTCCAGCCACCAAAGCTGTGATACGCAACCGGAACTGGCAGCGGCACGTTGACGCCGACCATACCGACTTCGATCTCATCGCAGAACAACCGCGCCGCTTCCCCATCACGGGTGAAGATGCAGGTGCCGTTGCCATACTCGTGATCATTGATCAGCTGCATTGCCTCTTCCAGGCTGTTGACGCGGACGACACACAGCACTGGCCCAAAGATCTCTTCTTTATAGATACGCATCTCTGGCGTGACGTTGTCGAACAGGCAGCCACCCAGGAAGAACCCTTCTTCATGGCCAGCCACACTCAGGCCGCGACCATCGACCACCAGCGTGGCGCCGGCAGCAACGCCGTCATCCACATAACCGCCCACTTTGTCCCGCGCCTGACTTGTGACCAGCGGCCCCATGTCCAGGCCGCAAGAAGTACCTGCACCGATCTTCAGCGCCTTGATCTGCGGCACCAACTTGGCCACCAGCGCATCTGCTACCTGATCGCCCACACACACGGCCACCGAGATCGCCATGCAACGCTCGCCACAGGAACCGTAGGCAGCGCCCATCAACGCGCTGACCGCGTTATCCAGATCCGCATCCGGCATCAATACCGCGTGATTCTTCGCGCCGCCCAGGGCCTGTACGCGCTTGCCGCGCTTGGTGCCCTCGGCATAGATGTACTCGGCAATCGGCGTCGAACCGACAAAGCTCAGCGCCTTGACTTCCGGCGCTTCGATCAGCGCGTCCACTGCCGACTTGTCGCCATGCACCACGCTCATCACACCTTTTGGCAGACCGGCTTCCAGCAACAACTGCGCGATCAGCAATGTGGAGCTCGGATCACGCTCGGACGGCTTGAGGATGAAGCAGTTACCGCAGACGATCGCCAACGGATACATCCAGAGCGGCACCATCGCCGGGAAGTTGAAGGGCGTGATACCCGCGACCACACCCAGCGGTTGGAAATCCGACCACGCATCAATGTTCGGGCCGACGTTACGGCTGTACTCGCCCTTGAGGATTTCCGGAGCGGCACAGGCGAACTCGACGTTCTCGATACCGCGCTTCAGTTCACCTGCCGCGTCTTCAAGTGTCTTGCCGTGCTCTTCGCTGATCAGCTGGGAAATACGCGCTTCGTTCTGTTCCAGCAATTGCTTGAAGCGAAACATCACTTGGGCACGTTTCGCCGGTGGCGTATTGCGCCAGGCCGGGAATGCAGCCTTGGCAGCGTCGATCGCCTGTTGAATGGTTTCGCGGCTGGCCAATGGCACTTTATGAATGGGCTGACCGGTCGACGGGTTGAACACGTCAGCAGTGCGACCGTTGTCGGTCACCAGCTCACCATTGATCAAATGCGGGATAAGGCTCATGCGGGGCTCCTGAAAATTGTCCACAAGCGCCCTGCTCAGGGCGCCCTCTATATATAGATAGCGTTTGGAATCAGTCGATCTTGTTCAGCACTTCGCCGACCGCATCGAACAAACGATCAAGGTCCTGCGGTTTGCTATTGAATGTTGGGCCGAACTGCAAAGTGTCGCCGCCAAAGCGTACGTAGAACCCTGCCTTCCACAATGCCATGCCCGCTTCGAACGGACGCACGATGGCATCTCCGTCACGCGGAGCGATCTGGATCGCACCGGCCAGGCCGTAGTTGCGAATGTCGATAACGTTCTTCGACCCCTTCAGACCGTGTAGCGCATTTTCGAAATGCGGCGCCACTTCGGCCACGCTCTGCACCAGGTTTTCTTTCTGCAGCAGATCGAGTGCCGCCAGGCCAGCGGCACAGGCCACCGGGTGTGCGGAATACGTGTAGCCGTGCGGAAACTCGACCGCGTACTCAGGCGTCGCCTGATTCATGAAGGTCTGGTAGATCTCGGAACTGGCAATCACCGCACCCATCGGGATCGCGCCGTTGGTGACTTGCTTGGCGATGCACATCAGATCCGGGGTCACGCCGAAGCTGTCAGCACCAAACATGGAACCGGTGCGACCGAAACCGGTGATCACTTCATCGAACACCAGAAGAATATTGTGCTGATCGCAGATCTCGCGGAGGCGCTTGAGGTAACCCTCTGGCGGAACCAGCACACCAGCGGAACCGGCCATCGGCTCGACAAACACTGCAGCGATGTTAGAAGCGTCATGCAGTTCGATCAGCTTCAACAGCTCATCCGCCAGAGCGATACCGCCCTCTTTCGGCATACCACGGGAATAGGCATTGCTCGCCAGCAGCGTGTGCGGCAGATGATCGACATCCATCATCGCCTGACCAAACATTTTGCGGTTGCCGTTCACACCGCCAAGGCTGGTACCGGCGATGTTCACACCGTGATAACCACGCGCACGGCCGATCATCTTCGTCTTGGTGGCCTGGCCTTTCAGGCGCCAGTAAGCGCGAACCATCTTCACGGCCGTATCCGCACACTCGGAACCCGAGTCCGTAAAGAACACGTGATTCAGATTGCCCGGCGTCAGATCAGTGATCTTTTCAGCCAGCTGGAACGACAGCGGGTGGCCGTACTGAAAGCCCGGCGAGTAATCGAGGGTGCCCAGTTGCTTGGCGACGGCTTCCTGGATCTCCTTGCGGGTGTGCCCTGCGCCGCATGTCCACAGACCGGACAATGAGTCATACACCTTGCGGCCCTTGTCGTCAGTCAGCCAACTGCCCTCAGCGGCAACGATCAGTCGCGGATCACGCTGGAAGTTACGGTTGGCGGTGTAAGGCATCCAGTGAGCATCGAGCTTCAACTGGCTGGCCAGGGAAGACTGAGCGTTTTCAGGCATGTTCATGAGCAAAACCTCGCAGGGCAATAAGCGGCATAGAGATCAAAAAGCGTTCTTGCAGCTAAATTGCCACGAGGATAAAGTCTGTGAAATCCAACTTTTCTAACCTTCAGTCTGACCCAGACTAAACTTTGAGTAATTAACAGCATGAGCACTCGCCGCCCCGATCCTCTGGCGCAAGTCAGCGACTTTGATATCCGACTGCTGAGGATTTTTCGTAGCGTGGTGGAGTGCGGCGGCTTCTCTGCCGCGGAGTCAGTGCTGGGCATCGGCCGTTCAGCCATCAGCCAGCAAATGAGCGACCTGGAACAGCGCCTCGGACTGCGCCTGTGCCAACGCGGTCGTGCAGGCTTTTCCCTGACCGAAGAAGGTCGGGAGGTCTATCAATCCGCGTTGCAGCTATTAAGTGCACTTGAAAGTTTTCGCACCGAGGTCAACGGCCTGCATCAGCACCTGCGTGGCGAATTGACCATCGGGCTGACCGACAACCTCGTCACCCTCCCCCACATGCGCATTACCCACGCCCTTGCACAACTGAAGGAACGTGGCCCCGACGTGCAGATCCAGATCCGCATGATCGCGCCCAACGAAGTCGAACAAGGTGTACTCGACGGTCGTCTGCATGTCGGCGTGGTGCCCCAAGCCAGCGCACTGTCGGGACTGGAATATCAGCCGCTCTACAGCGAGCGCTCCCTGTTGTATTGCGCGGTCGGCCACCCATTGTTTTACGTCGACGACAAACAACTGGACGACGAACGCCTCAATAGCCAGGACGCCATCGCCCCCACCTTCCGTTTACCCGCCGACATCCAGGCCCATTACCAGGCGCTTAACTGCACCGCCAGCGCATCCGACCGTGAAGGCATGGCCTTCCTGATCCTGACCGGGCGCTACATCGGCTATCTGCCAGACCACTACGCTGCCCTGTGGGTGCAACAGGGCCGGTTGCGAGCATTGAAGCCCAAAGCACGCTTCTATGACCTGAGTCTCGCATCGGTCACACGCAAGGGCCGCCGCCCCCATTTAGTGCTCGAAAGCTTTCTGGAAAGCCTGGCCGCAACAAGATGAAAAATCACCAAAGCTGCGTATTCAAAGGCCTGCAGGCCTTACAACGCAAAATATCTTGAGCACTTGGACAGCTTTTTGCAGGGCATGAGAACCGTCATCCCCGCTAAAAAGAAGACCAACGCCCATGCAGCCAGAATCCTCAAGCCCCAGCGAATTGATCTATGGCCTCAACGACCGTCCGAAGCCGCTCGCCGCTATCCTCGCCGCCCTGCAACACGTGCTCGCCAGTTTTGTCGGCATCATTACCCCGCCGCTGGTCATCGGTTCAACGCTGGGACTCACCGCCCACTTGCCCTACCTGATCAGCATGGCGTTGATGGTTTCGGGGGTAGGAACCTTCATTCAGGCACGCAGGCCGTTTGGCATCGGGGCCGGCATGATCTGCTTGCAAGGCACCAGCTTTGCGTTCCTGGGCGCTGTGTTGTCGGCAGGATTTCTGGTCAAACAGCGCGGTGGCAGCCCGGAAGATATCCTGGCGATGATTTTCGGGGTGTGCTTCTTTGGCGCCGTGGTGCAGATAGTCCTGAGCCGCTTCATCGGCCAATTGCGCCGGGTAATCACGCCATTGGTGACCGGGATCGTGATTACGCTGATCGGCATCAGCCTCATCAAGGTCGGCATCACCGATCTGGGTGGCGGTTTCAACGCCGCGGACTTCGGGGCGCCGGGCAATCTCGCCCTTGGCGTATTCGTGCTGTTGACGATCATTTTGCTCAACCGTTCGAACACCCCCTGGATCCGACTCTCTGCCATTATCATCGGCCTGGTACTTGGCAGCCTGGCTGCCTGGTTCAGCGGAAAACTGGTGCCGCAGCCATTGCCTGACGTGCCGCTGATCAGTCTCCCAATCCCATTCAAGTTCGGCTTCAACTTCGACTGGAGCGCGTTCCTGCCAGTCGCACTTATCTACCTGATCAGCACCATCGAAACCGTCGGCGACCTGACAGCCAATTGCATGCTCGCGCGCCAGCCCATCACGGGGCCTTCCTATATCAATCGGTTGAAGGGAGGCGTGCTCGGTGACGGCGTCAGTTGCGTCATCGCTGCCACGTTCAGCGCGTTCCCCAACACCACGTTCGCGCAGAACAACGGTGTGATTCAGCTCACCGGCGTGGCCAGCCGTTACGTCGGGTTATACATCGGTGCAGTGCTGTTCTGTCTCGGGTTGTTTCCCCTGATAGGCGCGGTGCTGCAGCAAATCCCCAAACCGGTGCTCGGCGGTGCAACGCTGGTGATGTTTGGCAGCGTCGCGGCCGCCGGCGTACGTATCCTTGCCCAGGCACCGCTGGACCGACGCAGCATGTTGATCATTGCCACGTCCTTCGGAGTGGGCTTGGGCATCGCGGCGCAACCCAACCTTTTGCACCTGATGCCCAAGCTCGTACAGAACCTGTTCGATTCGGCGATCACCAGCGGAGGTCTGACCGCGATTCTGATGTGCCTTCTGCTCCCTGAAACCAAAACAAGCCCGGCTGCAGTCAATCAGGCACTGAACGCCGAGCCGATCGAGCAGGTGTAGCGCTTTTATCGTGACAGGACTTGTCTGATACACGTGGGTGCGCTATCAACGCACTGGTTGCACCCACCTATCAGTTCGGAAGTGCCTATGACCTTTGAAGTCCCAGCCCACGGCGGAAAACCCGCCAGCCGCATTCGTCAAAAGAACGAAGAGACCATCATCAAAGCCGCTGAAGACGAATTCGCGCGTCACGGTTTCAAAGGCACCAGCATGAACACCATCGCCCTGAATGCCGGATTGCCAAAAGCGAACCTGCATTACTACTTCACCAATAAGCTTGGTTTGTACGTCGCGGTGCTGAGCAACATCATCGAACTGTGGGATAGCACCTTCAACACCCTGACAGCCGAGGATGATCCCGCCGAGGCGCTGACGCGGTACATTCGCGCGAAGATGGAGTTCTCACGACGTCAGCCGCAGGCCTCGCGGATCTTCGCGATGGAAGTCATCAGTGGTGGCGAATGCCTGACCGAGTACTTCAATCAGGACTACCGTGCCTGGTTCCAGGGCCGTGCCGCGGTGTTCCAGGCGTGGATCGATGCAGGCAAAATGGACCCCGTCGACCCGGTCAACCTGATCTTTCTCCTGTGGGGCAGCACCCAGCATTACGCTGACTTCGCCACGCAGATCTGCCGCGTTAGCGGGCGCTCCAAGTTGACCAAGCAGGACATGGAAGACGCCGGCAACAACCTGATCCGCATCATCCTCAAGGGCTGCGGCCTCACGCCCACTATTTAAGACACCTATGCCTTTTACCCTCAGCGGTTTTTGCGAATACCGCGAAGAGATTCGCAAAAGTCGCTTCATCACCTTCGCCGCACCGATCGGCAGCCCGGCTGAAGCCCAGGCATTCATCGAGCAGCATAGCGACGTGAATGCCACGCATAACTGCTGGGCGTGGAAGCTTGGCGATCAATACCGCAGCACCGATGACGGCGAACCGGGTGGCACAGCGGGTCGTCCGATTTTGGCCGCCATCGACGCACAGGACTGTGATCAGGTCGTGGTGTTGGTAATTCGCTGGTACGGCGGAATTCAACTCGGCACCGGCGGCCTCGCACGGGCGTATGGCGGCGGGGCAAACAAATGCCTGCAAAACGCACCGAAAGTCGAGTTGATCAGCCGGGCACCTCTGAGTTGTGCCTGTGGGTTCGCCGAGCTGCCATTGGTGAAACTTCGTGTGGCAGAGCTGGGAGGCCTGGTGACCGAGGAGACATTCACCGCTAATGGCGTAGAGCTGCAATTGGCGGTGGGTGAAGCCCAGATTGATACCCTTCAAACGCTGCTGGCAGATCTCAGTCGCGGGCGCATTTTGTTGCAACGCTAAGACGCTCAGAGGAGCGCAGCCTGCGATCTTTTGGAGCATCGCCCAATTCTCATGCTCCCAACACTTGCCCACATCTACTGTGCATCCGGCTGTGGATAACCTGAGCACACTCGGCTGTAACCCTTCTGTCATGCGGCTTTGCGGGCTTTGTACATTTTTTGCCCAATCCGCCATGAAAACAAACAAATCAATTTAAAAACAATCAGTTAGCGTCGTATATCGCCGTTAGAAGAAAGCCGGTGAATGCTTATGCCCGTCGCGGGAGCTTGCGCACAAATACTGTGGAGCATTCTGTGGATAACCCGTTCATGCCTGTCGCTGCCCCATATCCTGCATGGCTTGCGGCGCGTTGCTCGTTTTTTGACCAGCCAAACCAGGGCAAAAACAGGGCTTGCTCAATGGTGCCGCCCTCAAGTAGTGCCGGACCAATACACAATCTCGCTCGAAGTACCGTCCTCAAGACCTCTACCCTGAGTGTTTTCGACTTTTCCTGACTCAATGGCCAGGAAATTGCTTTATCCACAGGCATAACTCCAATCGACCCGAGCCTGTCATGCCCAACCCCGTGCCGATCCCCGACCCAACACACCGCCTGCAGATGCGCAAAATCTCCAAGCGTTATCCCGGTTGCCTGGCCAACGACGCCATCGACCTCAGCATCGATCCGGGCGAAATCCACGCCCTGCTCGGCGAGAATGGCGCGGGCAAAAGTACTCTGATGAAGATTATTTATGGCGTCACCCAGGCCGATTCGGGAGAGATCATCTGGCAAGGTCAGCGGGTGAACATGCGCAATCCTGGCCAGGCCCGGAGTTTGGGAATCGGCATGGTGTTCCAGCATTTTTCGTTGTTTGAAACCCTGACCGTGGCACAAAACATTGCCCTGGCCATGGGCGGCGCGGCCGGTACGCCGAAACAGCTCGAACCCAAAATCCGTGAAGTATCCCAGCGCTATGGCATGGCGCTGGAACCCGAGCGACTTGTCCACAGCCTGTCCATCGGGGAACGGCAACGGGTGGAGATCATTCGCTGCCTGATGCAGGACATCCGCCTGCTGATTCTCGATGAACCGACTTCGGTGCTGACACCTCAAGAGGCCGACGATTTGTTCGTCACTTTGCGGCGCCTGGCGTCGGAAGGCTGCAGCATCCTGTTTATCAGCCACAAGCTCAGTGAAGTGCGCGCGTTGTGCCACAGCGCCACGGTGTTACGCGGCGGTCGCGTGGCCGGGCATTGCGTGCCGACCGAATGCTCCGATCAGCAACTGGCGCGGTTAATGGTCGGAGAAACCGCCGAGCTGATCACCGATTACCCAAAGGCCATGGGCGGTGATGTCTTTCTCAACGTGAAGGGGGTGTCCTGGCACAATCCGGACCCGTTTGGTTGCTCGCTCAAGGCCATCAATCTTGAAGTGCACGGCGGTGAAATCGTCGGCATCGCCGGTGTCGCCGGCAATGGCCAGGATGAGTTGCTCGCCTTGCTCAGTGGTGAGCAACGGCTGCACCACAACGACGCCGACAGGATCTGTTTCGGCGGCCAACCCGTGGCCCATCTGCGACCCGATGCGCGACGCAAACTCGGTCTGGCCTTCGTTCCCGCCGAGCGTCTGGGCCACGGTGCGGTGCCGGAACTCAGCCTGGCCGACAACGCGCTGCTGACCGCCTTCCAACACGGTCTGGTAAGCAACGGCCTGATCCAACGCAGCAAAGTCGAAGCCTTGGCCGAAGAGATCATCCACCGCTTCGGAGTGAAAACTTCCGACACCCAAGCACCGGCGCGCAGCTTGTCCGGCGGCAACCTGCAGAAATTCATTCTCGGCCGGGAAATCCTTCAACAACCGAAATTGCTGATCGCCGCGCACCCGACCTGGGGCGTGGACGTCGGCGCCGCCGCCACCATTCATCGAGCGCTGATTGCCTTGCGCGATGGCGGTGCGGCGATCCTGGTGATCTCCGAAGACCTCGACGAACTGTTCCAGATCAGCGACCGGCTGGGTGCCTTGTGCAGCGGCCAAATGTCGACGCTCAAGGCCACCGCCGACACCCGACTGATCGATGTCGGTCGCTGGATGGCCGGTCAGTTCGATGCCCCTCAATCACCCGTACCCGCAACGGTTTAACGGAGTCACACATGCTGCTTTCTCTAGAACCCCGCGGTCAGCAATCACGCCTGATGCTGTGGTGCTCGCCCTTACTGGCGGCCATCCTGACGCTGGGCTGTGGCTCATTGTTATTCGTTGCGCTCGGGCACGACCCATTGCTGACATTGCACACTTTGCTGATCGCGCCCATCAGCGATCTGTATGGCATTAGCGAACTGTTGGTCAAGGCGCTGCCAATTCTGCTCTGCGCCCTGGGCCTGGCGGTGGCGTATCAGGCGCGAATCTGGAACATCGGTGCCGAAGGCCAACTGCTGCTCGGCGCGCTGGCGGGCAGCGCATTGGCGGTGAACATCATTGACCTGCAAAGCCGCTGGGCATTGGTGTTTATCCTGCTTACCGGGACCCTGGCCGGCGCGGCGTGGGCCGGGCTGACCGCGTGGCTGCGCACGCGTTTCAACGCCAACGAAATCCTCACCAGCATCATGCTCAACTACATCGCCCTGAACCTGCTGCTGTTCTGCGTACATGGGCCGCTGAAAGACCCCGCCGGGTTCAACTTCCCGGAGTCGGCCATGTTCGGCGACGCCAGCCGTTTGCCGTTGTTGATGGAGGACGGGCGAGCCCACGCCGGCGTGTATTTCGCGTTGCTCGCACTGGTCGCGGTGTGGGTGCTGCTGCAAAAAAGCTTCGTCGGGTTCCAGATCAAAGTGCTCGGGCTGGACAAGCGTGCTGCCGGATTTGTCGGTTTCCGCGAGAAGCGGCTGATCTGGCTGGCGCTGTTGATCAGCGGAGGTTTGGCAGGGCTCGCCGGCGTCTGTGAAGTCACCGGCCCGATCGGCCAATTGGTGCCGCAGGTCTCCCCCGGTTATGGCTACGCCGCGATCACCGTGGCGTTTCTCGGGCGCTTGAATCCGATCGGCATTCTGTTTTCCAGCCTGCTCATGGCCTTGCTGTACATCGGCGGCGAGAGCGCGCAGATGAGCATGAACCTGCCTCAAGCCATCACCCAATTGTTCCAGGGCATGATGCTGTTTTTCCTGCTGGCCAGTGACGTGCTGATCCTCTACCGACCGCGCTTGAACCTGCGCTGGGCCCGCCGCGCACCCACTACCGTCGTACAAGCAGGAGCGCTGTGATGGATATCGATCTGCTGAGCAATATTTTCTACGCCATGGTCCGTTGCGGTACGCCGCTGCTGTTGGTGGCATTGGGCGAACTCATCTGCGAGAAGAGCGGCGTCCTCAACCTGGGCCAGGAAGGCATGATGCTGTTTGGCGCGGTGATTGGTTTTATTGTCGCGCTGAACAGCGGCAACCTGTGGCTCGGCGTGTTGCTGGCGATGCTTGCCGGGATGCTGTTGTCGTCGCTGTTTGCCGTGGTCGCGCTGGTGTTCAACGCCAATCAGGTGGCTACCGGGTTGGCGCTGACGATCTTTGGCGTGGGCCTGTCGACCTTCGTCGGTGCTGCCTGGGTAGGTAAGCCCCTGGCCGGCTTTGAACCGATCGCGATTCCCTATCTGAGTGAAATCCCGCTGATCGGGCGGATGCTGTTTGCCCAGGATCTGTTGGTGTACCTGTCGTTCGTGCTGTTTGCGCTGGTGGCGTGGGTGATCGTGAAAAGCCGCGTCGGGTTGATCATTCAAGCCGTTGGGGAAAATCCGGATGCCGCCAGCGCCATGGGGTTGCCGGTGCTGGGTGTGCGGACCCTGGCGGTAGTGTTCGGCGGTGCAATGGCGGGATTGGCCGGGGCTTACTTGTCCCTGGCCTACACGCCGATGTGGGCCGAAAACATGAGCGCCGGACGTGGCTGGATTGCTTTGGCGCTCGTGGTTTTCGCCAGCTGGCGGGTCTGGCGTTTGCTGCTCGGGGCTTACCTGTTCGGGCTCGCCAGCATCCTGCACCTGGTGGCGCAGGGGTTGGGGCTGGCGATCCCGTCGAGCCTGCTGGCGATGCTGCCCTACGTCGCGACCATCGTGGTGCTGGTGCTGCTATCGCGGGATGCGGTGCGTACTCGGTTGTACGCGCCGATGTCGTTGGGGCAACCGTGGCAGGCCGGGCATTAGGGAGACCGAGTCGAACTCATCGTCCGAACCGGCAACACCTGAGCCACGCCCCACGCCAACTCAAAGACCAGAAAAACCACTAACAACGCAGTGGCGCCATGGAGCAAGGCATACACCTGCCAGGCAGCAAACAGGAATCTGCCAACAGCGTCATACCGTCCATACACCTGCTGCGGATCACGAATCCGCAGCACCGCCCACACGCAGACAATCGACCCCAGCAGATTCGCCATCAGCATGTGCATCGGCTCGAACGCCGGCAGCTCCCCGGGCAGATCAAACGCTGCACTCAAACCCGACAACACCCCATGCAATGCAGCAAAACTCCACGGCGTGGCAAACGCGGCGGTCACGATCAGGTCATACCAGGCGCTGCCCCGCACCAATCGAGTGTATTGCGATGAAGTCCACATCAGCCTTGCTCCATAAATTCAGGGAGCAACAAGGCTAAAGCCTGGAGTATGCTCCAGGGTCAAGCCCCTCTCGAGACGTCATGATGCGCATCGGTGAATTAGCCCAGGCCAGCGCGGTCAGTCGTGACACGCTGCGCTTCTACGAGCAGCGTGGATTGATCGCCGCGCAACGCAGCGCCAACGGCTACCGCGATTACCCCGCGGACATGGTGCAACTGGTGCTCTACATCAAGACGGCCCAACGGCTGGGCTTCACCCTCGGCGAAATCGGCAACAGCGTCGCCGCGTTGTGGCAGTCCCCCGACCCGGACAGCGCCGTCACACAACTGCTGCAAGACAAGCTCAAGCTGATCGAATCCCGCATGACCGAACTCGGCGCGTTGCGTCACGAGTTACAGCAACGACTCGGGCAACAATGTCCGTTGCAACTGTCCCCGTTAAATCCGTGATTCCCATTCAAAGGAAATCTTCATGACTTCGGCAAAAACCGCACTCATCATCGGCGCCTCACGGGGCCTGGGACTGGGCCTGGTGAAAACCTTGCTGGCCGATGGCTGGCAAGTCATCGCCACCGTCCGCAATCCGCAGAACGCCCAGGCACTGCAAGCCTTGGGTGACGTGCGCATCGAAAAACTCGACATGGACGATCAGCAGGCCGTCATCGCCCTCAGCCAACAGCTCAAGGGCGATGTGTTTGATCTGTTGTTCGTCAATGCCGGGGTCAAGGGTCCGAATGTTCAGACGCCGGGCGGCGCGACATTGGCCGAAGTCGGCCAGTTGTTCTTCACCAATGCCGTGGCACCCATCAATCTGGCTCAGCGTTTCGCCGGGCAGATTCGTGCGGACAGTGGCGTGCTGGCGTTCATGAGCTCAGTGCTGGGCAGCGTGACCATGCCTGACTCGCCGGACCTGGCGCTGTACAAAGCCAGTAAGGCTGCACTGAACTCCATGACCAACAGCTTCGTGACGCAATTGGGCGATCAGAAACTCACGGTGCTGTCGCTGCATCCAGGTTGGGTCAAGACCGACATGGGCGGCGAAGGCGCTGATATCGATGTAGAAACCAGTACGCGCGGGCTGATCGATCAAGTGAACGCTTATAGCGGCAAAGGCGGGCATCACTTCGTCAATTACAAAGGCGAAACCATTCCCTGGTAACCCCCTGCGCTCACCCCCACCTCCCTGTGGGAGCTGAGCTTGCTCGCGATGGCATCTCCTCGGTATTACCGACAGACCGAGGAGCCAGCATCGCGAACAAGCTTGGCGCCCACAGTTGTTCAACGTCTGGTCGGGACGGGCTTGCCCACAACAGCGTTTTATCCGAAACTCCGCACCTCGCCCCCGCGGCGAACCTGGATCAGCAGACAGGGCAACACTGAGCTGGCAACCCTGAACCCAATTTTCAGAGGAGCCGGCCAACATGCCTGCGACCCGTACCTGGTTAAAAAACCCCCTTGCCATTTTCACAGCCAACGACCTCGATGCCCGTGGCGGTCTGGTGGTGCAAGACGGCGTCATCGTCGAAGTGCTCGGCGCTGGCCAGCAACCTTCCGCGCCCTGTGAGCAGGTCTTCGATGCTCGCGAGCATGTGATCCTGCCGGGCCTGATCAACACCCACCACCACTTCTATCAAACCCTGACCCGTGCCTGGGCACCGGTGGTTAATCAGCCGCTGTTTCCGTGGTTGAAAACCCTCTACCCGGTCTGGGCTCGCCTCACGCCGGAAAAGCTCGCCCTCGCCAGCAAAGTCGCGCTGGCCGAACTGCTGCTGTCTGGCTGCACGACCGCAGCCGATCACCATTACCTGTTTCCGGAAGGGCTGGAAAACGCGATCGACGTGCAAGTCGAGAGTGTTCGCGAACTGGGCATGCGCGCCATGCTGACCCGCGGTTCCATGAGCCTCGGTGAAAAGGACGGTGGCCTGCCGCCGCAGCAGACCGTGCAGCAAGGCGAAGTCATTCTCGACGACAGCCAGCGCCTGATCGCCGCCTACCACGAACGTGGCAACGGCGCGCAAATCCAGATCGCCCTGGCACCCTGCTCGCCGTTTTCGGTAACCCCGGAAATCATGTCCGCCAGCGCTGAACTGGCGAACAAGCTCGATGTGCGCTTGCACACTCACCTGGCCGAAACCCTCGACGAAGAAGATTTCTGCCTGCAGCGCTTCGGCCTGCGCACCGTGGATTACCTGGACAGCGTCGGCTGGCTCGGCCCGCGCACCTGGCTGGCCCACGGCATTCACTTCAACCCCGATGAAATCGCCCGCCTCGGCGCTGCCGGCACCGGTATCTGCCATTGCCCAAGCTCGAACATGCGCCTGGCTTCCGGCATTTGCCCGACCCTGGACCTGACCGCAGCCGGCGCATTGCTCGGTTTGGGTGTGGATGGTTCTGCGTCAAACGATGCCTCGAACATGATGCTCGAAACCCGTCAGGCGCTGTACATTCAGCGGCTGCGTTATGGCGCTGAGAAGATCACGCCGGAACTGGTTCTGGGCTGGGCAACCAAAGGGTCGGCCAGTTTGCTGGGCCGCACCGACATCGGTGAGCTGGCAGTCGGAAAACAGGCCGATCTGGCGCTGTTCAAGCTCGATGAGCTGCGCTTCTCCGGCAGCCATGACCCGGTTTCAGCGTTGCTGCTGTGCGGCGCGGACCGTGCGGATCGGGTGATGATCGCCGGCAAGTGGCGCGTGATAGACGGGCAGGTCGAGGGGCTGGATCTGAAAGGCTTGATCGCCGATCACAGCCAGGCGGCCCGCCAGCTGATTGCTGGCACCTGACCTGAAGCCATCGCGGGCAAGCCTTGCTCCCACAGGCTTTGCACAGGTCCTGAGAACGGCGTTTGACCTGTGGGAGCTGGGCTTGCCCGCGATACTTTTAAAGCCCCAACAACGACAACATGATGAACGTCGCAAACAGCACAAAGTGCGTCATCCCTTCGATGGCATTGGTTTCGCCATCGTTGAGGTTGATCGCGCTGACGATCAAGGTCAGGAAAATCATCACGGTCTGCACCGGTGTCATCGCCATCTGAAAGGGCTGCCCGGTATAGAGTGCCATCGCTTCCATCACCGGAACGGTCAGGATGACTGTCGACAGCGACGCGCCCATGGCGATGTTGACCACTGACTGCATGCGATTGGCCAAGGCCGCGCGCAACGCCGTCAAAATCTCCGGCGCCGCGGAAATCGCCGCCACCAGAATCGCCGTGATCACCGGCGGTGCTCCCGTCCCTTCCAGCCCCAGATCGAGCGTCTTGGACATCACCTCCGCCAGCGCGCCAATCACCACCACGCCGAATACCAATGTGCCGATGGAAGTGGTCAGGCTGACCGGTGCCGGTTCAGTCTCTACCGGCTCTTTGCGGCGACGTTTTTCCGGGTAGCTGTAGCTGAAAAAATAACTGTGCGGCCCGACCTGCATGCGCAGGAACAGCGCATACAGCACGACCATCGCACCGATGGTGAAACCCGAATAAATTTTCCAGTTCGCCTCGGGAATGAACTCCGGCACCACCATCGACACGCCCATGGCGGTAAGAATCATCACGCTATAGCTGCGCGCCGAATCGTCGTTGTAGGACTGCTCACCATGCTTGAGGCCACCCATCAGCGCCGCCAGGCCGAGGATGCCGTTGATGTCGAGCATCACCGCCGAATAAATCGTATCGCGCACCAAAGTCGCCGAGGCTTCGTTTCTCATCATGATGGCCAGGATCACCACTTCCACCAGCACTGCGGCCAGCGTGAGGATCATCGTGCCGTAAGGGTCGCCCACCTTTTCCGCGAGCAGTTCGGCGTGATGGGCGACGCGCATGGAAGCAGCGACGATGAACGCAATCAGCACCAGACCACCGATCAACGCCACGACCTGGCCGCTGTGCAGTAACCAGTGCTCCAGCGGATAAGCGATGAACGCGGCGATCAGGGCCAGCAGCAGAAACTTTTCTTGCTTGAGGAGTGTGAGCATTGCGGGCCTTTTACCGAGTGAAGCGAAACCAGAGTGATGAGCTACTGACTGCGGCACGGCGCTAACGTTTCGTTACACCTTAGCGCACCAGTGGATGGCAGGGTGCCAGCGAGTCGCACCGGGTTGGTTCTGGAGGATCAAAAGATCGCAGCCTGCGGCAGCTCCTACTGGACAACGCAAAACCCTGTCGGAGCTGCCGCAGGCTGCGATCTTTTGATTTGTTGTCCTGTTGGTCAGCAATTTGCATTACCCCTTCCAACCTCAAAAACAATAGGGAGTGGGATTCATGCATAAACGTCCGTTGAAGAAACTGATGTGCGCCGTTGCCGCAGCCATCGGTCTGAGCACCAGCCTGACCGCCGCTGCCGTCGAGCCACTTAAAGTCGGTTTCGTCTATATCGGTCCGATCGGTGACCACGGCTGGACGTATCAGCATGAACAGGGGCGCAAGGCGCTGGCCGAAAAGTTCGGTAACCAGATCACCACCAACTACGTGGAAAACGTCCCCGAAGGCGCCGACGCCGAGCGGGTGATCCGCAACATGGCCAAGGACAAGTACGACCTGATCTTCAGTACCTCTTTCGGCTACATGAACCCGACCCTGAAAGTCGCGAAGCAATTTCCCAAGGTGACCTTCGAACACGCCACGGGGTACAAGCAGGACAAGAACCTCGGCACCTACCTGGCGCGTACCTATGAAGGTCGATACGTCGGCGGCTTCCTCGCCGCCAAGATGACCAAAAGCAAAAAAATCGGCTACGTCGCGTCCTTCCCGATCCCGGAAGTGATCCGCGACATCAACGCCATCCAGCTGGCCCTGAACAAGTACAACCCCGGCACCGAAATCAAGGTGGTATGGGTCAACTCCTGGTTCGATCCGGGCAAGGAAGCCGACGCCGCCAACGCCCTGATCGATCAGGGCGTCGACGTGGTGTTCCAGCACACCGACAGCCCGGCGCCGATCCAGGCCGCTGAGCGACGCGGTGTATATGCCGTCGGCTACGCTTCGGACATGGCGCACTTCGGACCGAAAGCGGTGCTGACTTCCATCGTCAATGACTGGGGACCGCACTACATCCAGGCGACCCAAAGCGTGCTCGATCATTCATGGAAATCGCAGGATTACTGGGGCGGCTTGAAGGAAGGCACGGTTGAGCTACCAATCAGCGACCTGGTGCCTGCAGCGGTGAAGGCCGAAGCCGAGCAGATCATTGCCGACATCAAGAGCGGCGCCTTCCACCCCTTCACCGGGCCGATCAAAGACCAGGCTGGCGCGGAGAAAATCCCGTCCGGCGTGACAGCGACCAATGCCGAGCTGGCTTCAATGAACTACTACGTCGAAGGCATGAAGGCCGACATTCCGAAGTAAAAGAACGCCACCCTATAGGAGCTGCCGCAGGCTGCGATCTTTTGATTTTGTTTTTTAAGATCAAGATCAAAAGATCGCAGCCTGCGGCAGCTCCTACAAGGACTCGCAACGGTTTCAAGGACTGCGCATGAATCAGCTTCCCATCATCGACATCGCCCCGCTCTACACCGACGATCAATCCGCCTGGCAATCCGTCGCCAGCCAAATCGACCACGCCTGCCGCGAATGGGGCTTTTTCTACATCAAGGGCCACCCGATCAGCCCATCGCGAATAGAAGCCGTGCTCGATAGCGCCAAACAGTTCTTCGCCCTCCCCAATACCGAAAAACTGCAGATCGACATCACCCAGACCCGCCACCACCGCGGCTACGGCGCCATCGCCACCGAGCAACTCGATCCAGGCAGACCCAGCGACCTCAAAGAAACCTTCGACATGGGCCTGCACCTGACAGATGACCACCCTGACGTACTGGCAGAAAAACCCTTGCGCGGCCCCAACCGTCACCCCTCGATACCCGGTTGGGAACCTCTGCTGGAGCAACATTACCTCGACATGCAGGCGCTCGCCCAAACCCTGCTGCGGGCCATGACCCTGGCGCTGAACATCGAGCCCGACTTCTTCGACACCCGCTTCAATCAACCCGTCAGCGTACTGCGAATGATCCACTATCCGCCCCGCCACACCGCCAGTTCCGAGGAGCAACAAGGCGCCGGCGCACACACCGATTACGGCTGCATCACCTTGCTGTATCAGGATGCCGCCGGCGGGCTGCAAGTGCGCAACGTCAAAGGCCAGTGGATCGACGCACCGCCTATCGACGGCACGTTCGTGGTCAATCTCGGCGACATGATGGCGCGCTGGAGCAACGACCGTTATCTGTCGACGCCACATCGGGTGATCAGCCCGCTGGGTGTGGACCGTTACTCGATGCCGTTCTTCGCTGAACCGCACCCGGACACCGTGATTGAATGCTTGCCCGGCTGCCAGGATGCACAGCATCCCGCTAAATATCCGATCACCACGTGCGCCGAGTTTCTGCTGTCACGCTTCGCTGACACCTACGCCTATCGCCGGGAGCCGGAAGAGGTGTGATGAACCGGCTGGTCAGGTTTTACCAATTGTTGCCGCGGGCATCTGTAGAATGCCCGGCATCTGCACCTGATGAGAAAAGACTATGTACGACTGGTTGAACGCCCTGCCCAAGGCAGAACTGCACCTGCACCTCGAGGGTTCGCTGGAACCTGAGCTGTTGTTCGCCCTGGCCGAGCGCAACAAGATCGCGCTGCCGTGGAGCGACGTTGAAACCCTGCGCAAGGCGTACGCCTTCAACAACCTTCAAGAGTTTCTCGACCTGTATTACCAGGGCGCTGACGTGCTGCGCACCTCCCAGGATTTCTACGACCTGACCTGGGCGTACCTATTGCGCTGCAAGGCGCAGAACGTGATCCACACCGAACCGTTCTTCGATCCACAGACCCACACCGACCGTGGCGTGCCATTCGAAGTGGTGCTCAACGGCATCGCCAGCGCACTGAAAGACGGCGAGCAACAGCTCGGTATTACCAGCGGTTTGATACTGAGTTTCCTGCGCCACCTGAGCGAAGAAGAAGCCGAAAAGACCCTCGACCAGGCACTGCCGTTCCGGGATGCGTTTGTGGCGGTCGGCCTGGACAGCTCGGAAATGGGTCACCCGCCAAGCAAGTTCCAGCGGGTATTCGACCGCGCCCGTCACGAGGGCTTCCTGACCGTGGCCCACGCCGGTGAAGAAGGCCCGCCCGAGTACATTTGGGAAGCCCTCGACTTGCTGAAAATCCAGCGCATCGACCATGGCGTTCGCGCCATTGAAGATGAACGCCTGATGCAGCGGATCATTGACGAGCAGATTCCGCTGACGGTTTGCCCATTGTCGAATACCAAGCTTTGCGTGTTCGATCACATGTCTCAGCACAACATTCTGGACATGCTGGAACGTGGGGTGAAAGTCACCGTGAATTCCGATGACCCGGCGTACTTTGGCGGCTATGTCACCGAGAACTTCCACGCGCTGTACACCGATCTGGGCATGACTCAGGATCAGGCCAAACGCCTGGCTCAGAACAGCCTGGATGCGCGGTTGGTAAAGCCATAAGCCTCACTACACTCCCTTTGTAGGCGTGAGCCTGCTCGCGATGAGGCCATTACATTCAACCTGTCAGTTGACTGATAATCCACCATCGCGAGCAGGCTCGCTCCTATAGGGTATGTAGGTCAGTCGAGGACAACAGCCTCACTCAACGCCTCCAGTGTCTTCCCTCAAGTCTCCATCCCGAACACCCACACTGGTTTTCACCGCCCCGAACATCGCCGTGATCGCGGTTCAAACAGCCATTTCCAGCTCGGTTTCCCTCGCAAAACGATGGATTTCACGCTGTCCCGTTACCGTCACCAGCAACGCGGGTGAATCGTTCGGCAGGCTCAGCCATCCGGACTGCATGAACAGCTGCAACAACGCCGCACCCAGTGGACCGCCCATGTGCGGACGTCGCTCGCTCCAGTCAGGGCATGCGCAGGCGACTTTACCGTTGTGATGAGTCAGTGCCTGAATGTACACACCGCGCAAGGCCAGCTGTGTCGCGCCCTTGTGCGTGATGGACACTCGCTGATCGTGTTGCTCGATCCAGCCGGCATCCACGAGGCGCTGATACAAATCGGCGGCCAGGGTACCGCCCAAATGTTCCTCGCAAAGCCTTGCGCGCAACAATGGCGAAGGCACTGCCTGGGGTTTGGCCACAGGTACCTAGCGTTTGAAAACATCTGGAATGGGCTGAGGAGTGCTGGCCAGCGTGGCGCTGGCCAAAGCCTGGACCGCGGCGCCGACTTCCGGCGCGGCAAGACGGAAAAACCGCTTGCGTCCACGAACCTCGACTTTCAACAGACCTCCGGCAGACAACCGCCCCAAATGGGCATTGGCTGAAGAGGGCGACAGGCCGGCCAGAAGCGCCAGGTCTTCGGCCTGGCGTGCGGAACCGTCCATCAAGGCCCACATCATTGCGCTGCGCTTGGGGTCAGCCAGCAACGTGGCAATCTGGCTGATGCAAGGTGCATGTTCCATTTATTCACTCCCTGTTGAATCGTTTGTCGACTGCTCGCAGACATCTTGACCCTTATTGTTTTCTCGGCCAAGGCGTCGAAAACACCCTGCTCCGGGGCAACTTCGGCCACCCGCGTACGCCATGTCCGACAAAAGGGGGATGCAAGTATAAGCAGGTGGGACGCCACTTCCTGTCGTCCCGGAAACCCTGGGTGGTGATAGTTCCTGTGGGAAATTTCTCTATTTAACTGCGACTAATGTTCACCTGCGGCAAAAGTCGGAAATTGCCCGCTCAACGTGGCGCATCGACTGGCAAGCATTTCTCGCAAAAGGTTCACGGGCTTACTCAGTTGTGCGCGATGAGCGCACAACAGGTTCAGCGGCGCACGCTCACAGGTCAGCTCCGGCATCAGCAGCTTCAGACGACCGGCCAATACATCCGCCGCCACATCGAGCCAGGATTTATAGGCGATTCCCGCTCCCGCCACTGCCCACAGGCGCACGACATCGGCATCATCGCTGAAACGATCACCACTGACCGTCAGCCCGACTTCGCGTCTGCCGTCATGAAAACTCCAGTGATCGTGAACCCGGCTGCCAAGCATGAAAAGCAGGCAATTGTGCTGAGCCAGTTGCTCGAGTTGACGAGGCTCGCCATGTCGGGCGAGGTAATCCGGCGCGGCGCACAGTACACGGCGGTTATGGGGGGCGATGGGCAGCGCCACCAGACTGGAGTCTTCCGGCTCGCCGTAACGCAGGGCGATGTCCACCGGCTGGCGGAACAGGTCGGCGATACGGTCTCCCAACAACAAGCGCACCGTGAGCTTCGGATGTTCGCGCTGGAACTCGTCCAGCCAGGGCAGCAACAGGTTGCGGCCGAAGTCCGACGGTGCCGACAGCTGCAAAATGCCGCTGACCTGATCCTGGCCGCTGGCCAACAAACGCCGCCCCTCATCGAGATTGCTCAGGGCGGCACGGGCGTACTCGAGAAAACCTTCACCTTCGGCCGTCAGGCGCAGGCTGCGCGTCGAACGAGCCAGCAAGCGGGCACCCAGCTGCTGTTCGATCCGCTTCAAGGCCGCACTGGCCACCGCCGCCGACATGTCCATTACACGCGCCGCCGCCGAAAGGCTGCCCAGATCCGCCGCCCGGACGAACAACTGCAAGTCATCGAAACGCAGCATTTCTCCACCGATTATCAAAAAAATATTGAAAGAGACTGCTCTTTTAGCGGGTTTTATCTTGTGTAGAAATAGCCAATCATCTGCCCCATCGAAAACAGCCCGTTCCGGAGTCGACCATGTCCCAGCCCTTTACCGCCATCGCCACCCTCGTCGCCAAAGCTGGACAGCAGGACGCCCTCGAAAAGCATCTGCGTGCGCTGCTGGAACCGACCCGTGCCGAGGCGGGTTGCGGTCAATACGATCTGCACGTGGACCTCGCCAATCCGCAGGCCTTCTACATGATCGAAAAGTGGAGCAGCGACGAAGCGCTGCAGGCCCACGACGCCAGCGACCATATCCAGAATTTCCGCGCAACCGCCGGCGACCTGATCGAACACTTCGAACTCAAGCGCCTGCGATTCGTGGCCTGAACCATCTTTTATTACCTACTTTTTGGAGTTACCCATGAAAGCCATCGCCTACTACGCCTCATTGCCGATCACCGACGCCAAGTCCCTGCAAGACATCGAACTGCCAGAGCCGGTCGCCGGGCCGCGAGATCTGTTGGTAGAGGTCAAGGCCATTTCGGTCAACCCGGTGGACACCAAGGTCCGCCAGAACGTCCAGCCAGAAGAAGGCGCGGCGAAAGTGCTGGGCTGGGACGTGGCGGGCGTGGTCAAGGCCGTCGGCAGCGAAGTGACCTTGTTCAAGGCCGGCGACAACGTGTTCTATGCCGGTTCCATCGCCCGCGCTGGCGGCAATAGCGAGCTGCACGTCGTGGACGAACGGATCGTCGGCCATATGCCGACCACGTTGAGCTTCGCCGAATCAGCTGCCCTGCCGCTGACCGCCATCACTGCCTGGGAGTTGCTTTTTGAACGCCTGCAGGTACGCGAAGGCAAAACCGACGAAGGCCAGAGCCTGCTGATCGTCGGCGCTGCCGGCGGTGTCGGTTCGATCCTCACGCAACTGGCCAGCCAACTGACCGGCTTGAAAGTGATCGGCACCGCCTCGCGCCCGGAAACTCAAAGCTGGGTGCGCGAGCTGGGGGCTGACCTGGTTATTGATCACAGCAAGCCGCTGAGCGAAGAGCTCAAGCGTGCAGGTGTCGAGCACGTTACCCACGTCGCCAGCCTGACCCAGACCGATGCTCACTTGGATCAACTGGTCGAAGCACTGGCGCCACAGGGGAAACTGGCGTTGATCGATGATCCAAAGGCGCTGGATGTGACCAAGCTCAAGCGCAAGAGCCTGTCACTGCACTGGGAGTTCATGTACACCCGCTCGCTGTTCGAAACCGCGGACATGATCGAGCAACACAAATTGCTCAACCGCATCGCAGAGCTGATCGACGCCGGGACGCTGAAAACCACGGTCGGCGAGCACTTCGGCACCATCAACGCGGCCAACTTGCGCCGCGCTCATGAACTGCTGGAAAGCGGCAAGTCCAAAGGCAAGATCGTGCTGGAAGGGTTCTAAAAATATAATTCAAAACATTGCAGCCATGTGTGGATACGGCCACAGGCTGCTCTGTTCTGAACGTTCAAACCGTCAGTCCGAAGCTTGACCTTCGTCACAATTGCGATCGTATTGAGGACTACAATCGAGTCCTCTGCGATGCAGTCTTTTACCGATAGGAGGTCAGCAATGAATATCCTGATAAAAGAAGTGGCCAAGTCCCAATGGCAAGTTCGTCTGGACCAGCACGCCGTGACATTCCGCAGCGAAGCTGAAGCGCTGGCCTTCACGCGCACACTTGAAGCGCGTCTGCACGCCCCTCATCAATTTCCCCAGAACCAGCAGCAGCGCGCTGCTGGTTGAGTCCGGCCTCAGGCCTCAGGCCTCAGGCCTGGGCTTGCGCCAGCGCCCGGGCATTTTGCAGACGTCGGGTGAGCATTGCTGCACTCACCACCAGAATCCCGCACAAGCTGATGACCATGGCCATCGGCACGGCGGTGCCGTCGTACAAAATCCCCACCAGCGCTGCAGCCCCCGCGGCGACACTGAATTGCAGGCAACCGAGCAACGCTGACGCACTGCCAGCGCGAGCGCCCTGTCCATTCATCGCACACGCCGACGCGTTCGGGAGAATGCAGCCAAGGCTGGCGATGCAGATAAACAGCGGAATCAGTAGCGGCCACAAGTGCTCGGTGTGCAGCGAGCTGACGGCCAACAGCGCCAGTCCGGCAGCCAGGTACACCCACACGGCTCGTACCAGCAGGAACGCCGGACCACGCTTGGCCAACAACCGGGCATTTACCTGCGCGACCAGAATGAACCCCGCCGCATTGGTACCGAACAGCCAGCCGAAATGTTCGGGCGGCACGCCATAGAGCTTGATGAACACAAACGGAGAACCGGCGATGTAGGCAAACATCCCGGCGATCGCGATACCGCCGGTCAAGGCGTGGCCGAGGAACACCGGGGCCATCAACAAACGACCGTACTGGCGTAATGCACCCGACAACGGTTGCCGCGGCAGGTGAGCGGGCATGCTCTCCGGCAAGCCAAGCGCCACAGCCAATGCCGCCAGCGCACTGAAACCGGTGAGCACCAGGAATATCGACTGCCAGCCTGTGGTATTAACCAGCAATCCGCCCAGCATCGGCGCGAGAATCGGTGCCAGGCCCATCACCAGCATCAGCTGTGAAAAGACTTTTGCCGAGCCCACCGCATCGCATTTGTCGCTGACGATCGCCCGCGAAATCACCATCCCCGCGCACCCACCCAAGGCCTGGATGAAGCGCGCGCCCATCAGCCATTCAAGATTCGGTGCGAAGGCACAAGCCAGCGAGGCAAGGGTAAACAGGACGACACCGCTCAACAAAGGAATGCGGCGCCCAAACCGATCCGCTATCGGACCGTAGACCAGTTGACCAATAGACAAGCCAAGGAAGTAGGCCGCCAGCGTCAACTGCACATGCTGCTCATCGGTGCCGAAAGCCAAAGCCATCGCCGGGAAAGCAGGCAAGTAAAAATCGATCGCCAGTGGCCCGAAAGCGCTCAGGGCGCCAAGTATCAAAATGCTACGGAAATTCATCAGGCATCCAGTGGGACAAGAAAGCAACAGCCCCACAGTCTAGCTGCGCATGGACGCCTTGAACATTCCGATAGGTCGCTAACTAATAAAAAGCCTCAGGCGACTTTCACCTCATAGCCCTCTTCAGTGATCGCGGCGATCACCTGCTCGACTGACAAGGCGCTCTCAACCCCGACTTCTTTTGCCGCAAGATCAATGCGCACGCTCGCTGCCGGATCCTTCGCTTGCAAGGCCTGGGTGATGGTTTTGACGCAGTGACCGCAGGACATGCCTTGAACGTTGAATACTTGCATGGGATGACTCCTGTAGATGAGGTTTGACGGCAGTCTCAAGCTTGCCACCATGATAAGGTCAAGTTCTGAAATCATCGGCCGGGCTGGCATTCGCTGCCGCGCTCGGCCAAGCTGCGTACATCAATGACTTCGACATCAGGAGATTCAGCCATGCGCTGGTCAGCTCTCAGCCTGTTTGGCTTTCTCAGCCTCTTCGCCGCCGCGCCTTCGGTCTACGCCGCTGGGGAGGACTACGGAGTGCTGATCATTTCCCGCGAGCGCCTGGAAGTGTCGACCAACTGCGAAATCGGCGTTTATCTCCAGGATCAGCTGTCCGCGCGACTGTTTCAGGAACAAAGCACTTCATTCAACCTGCCACCGGGCGATGTGTCCTTGCGCCTCAAACTGCTGCCAGGCCAGGCACCGGGGTGCAATCCGGGCATGCTCGCACCGGGATCGCAGACCATCACGCTGAAGGCCGGTGATGTGTTGAAGTTCCGCATTGCGATGACGCAGGAAGGGATGTACCTCAAACCCGCCGCGCTAGGGTATTGACGGCCCCCCTGCAGGAGCAAAACTTGCTCGCGATGCAGTCGCCACGGTCATCCAGAAGACCGCGTCATCGTTCATCGCGAGCACGCCGTGCTCCCACAGGTTATGGATTACGGGTCGAGGCTAATTGGCGCTTGACCTTGCCAGCATGTCAAGGTTGATCCTGTAGTCATCCACTACAGGGAGCGTTACCCATGTCCGAATCCACTACGTTCGATCTGCCGATTGCCGGCATGACCTGCGCCAGTTGCGCCGGGCGCGTCGAGCGCGCTTTGAGCAAAGTCGTCGGCGCCACGGCTGTCAGTGTCAATCTCGCCACGGAACAGGCCCGGATCCAGGCACCCAGTGACAGCCTGCCGGCCCTGATGGACGCCGTGCACAAAGCCGGTTACAGCGTGCCGCAACAGAGCATTGAACTGAGCATTGACGGCATGACCTGCGCATCGTGCGTCGGCCGGGTCGAGCGTGCGCTGGCCAAGGTGCCCGGCGTGAACAGCGTCAGCGTCAACCTGGCCAACGAACGCGCCCACCTCGAATTACTCGGCCAGGTTGATCCGCAAACCTTGATCGCGGCGGTGGACAAGGCCGGTTATTCCGCCAGCGTCTGGGAAGTCGAACACCCGACTGCCGACAATCAACAACAGCGCCTGCACCGTGAGCGCTGGATATTGATCATGGCCCTCATCCTTGCCCTGCCGCTGGTCTTGCCGATGCTGCTGCAACCCTTCGGTGTGCACTGGATGCTCCCGGCCTGGGCGCAATTCATGCTGGCCACCCCGGTGCAATTCATTTTCGGCGCTCGGTTTTATGTCGCCGCCTGGAAAGCCGTGCGCGCCGGCGCGGGCAACATGGACCTGTTGGTCGCCCTGGGCACCAGCGCCGGTTATGGCCTGAGTATTTATGAATGGGCCACTGCCGCCGGGCGCATGCCGCACCTGTACTTCGAGGCCTCGGCGGTGGTGATCGCCTTGGTCCTGCTGGGCAAGTACCTGGAAAGCCGCGCCAAGCGCCAGACCGCCTCCGCCATCCGCGCCCTCGAAGCCCTGCGTCCGGAACGAGCGATTCAGGTGATCGATGGCCGCGAGCTCGACGTCGCCATCAGCGCCCTGCGCCTCAATGATCTGGTGATGGTCAAACCCGGTGAACGCTTCCCCGTGGACGGTGAAGTGGTTGAAGGCCAGAGCCACGCGGACGAAGCGTTGATCAGCGGCGAAAGCCTGCCCGTCCCCAAGCAACCCGGCGACAAGGTTACCGGCGGCGCGATCAATGGCGAAGGTCGGTTGTTGGTTCGCACTCTGGCATTGGGAGCCGAAACCGTATTGGCGCGCATCATCCGCCTGGTCGAGGACGCGCAAGCCGCGAAAGCGCCGATCCAGAAACTGGTGGATAAAGTCAGTCAGGTATTCGTGCCCACGGTCCTGCTGATTGCGTTGGCAACGCTGATCGGTTGGTGGCTTTACGGCGCACCGATTGAAACGGCGCTGATCAATGCCGTCGCCGTCATGGTCATCGCTTGCCCCTGTGCCCTTGGCCTGGCGACACCGACTGCAATCATGGCAGGCACTGGCGTCGCGGCGCGCTACGGGATCCTGATCAAGGATGCCGAAGCGCTGGAGCGTGCCCATGAAGTCAGCGCCGTGGTGTTCGACAAGACCGGCACGTTGACCTCAGGTACACCGCGTATCGCTCACCTGAGCGCCGTCGAGGGAGACGAGAATGCCTTGCTGCAAAACGCTGGCGCCCTGCAACGAGGCAGTGAGCATCCACTGGCCAAAGCCGTGCTGGATGCCTGCACCGAGCGCGACCTGACGGTCGCCGACGTTACTGACAGCCAGTCCCTGACCGGGCGCGGCATTGCCGGCACGCTCGACGGGCGTCGGTTGGCGCTGGGCAATCGTCGCCTGCTCGAAGAAAGCGGTTTGACCACAGGTTCGCTGGCCGGGTCGGCAAGTGCCTGGGAAACCGAAGGCCGGACGCTGTCATGGCTGATCGAACAAAGCCCCGAACCCAAGGTGCTCGGCCTGTTCGCCTTCGGTGACACGCTCAAATCCGGTGCGCTGCAAGCTGTGCAACAACTCAGCGCACGGAACATCAGCAGCCACCTGCTGACCGGCGACAACCGCGGCAGCGCCAAAGTGGTCGCCGACGCGCTGGGCATCACCGATGTGTACGCCGAAGTCCTGCCAGCGGACAAAGCGGCCACTGTCGCCGAACTCAAAAAAACCGGCGTGGTGGCGATGGTCGGCGACGGCATCAACGACGCACCGGCCTTGGCGGCAGCCGACATCGGCATTGCCATGGGCGGTGGCACCGACGTGGCCATGCACGCAGCGGGAATCACCTTGATGCGCGGTGATCCGCGACTGATACCGGCGGCACTTGAGATCAGCCGAAAAACCTACGCGAAAATCCGGCAGAATCTGTTCTGGGCCTTTGTCTACAACCTGATCGGCATTCCCCTGGCGGCGTTCGGCTTTCTCAATCCGGTATTGGCGGGTGCGGCCATGGCACTGTCGAGCGTCAGCGTGGTGAGCAATGCGCTACTGTTGAAGACCTGGAAACCCAAGGACCTGGAGGACAATTGATGAACATCGGCCAAGCAGCCCGCCGCAGCGGGCTGAGCGCAAAGATGATCCGTTACTACGAGTCCATCGGCTTGCTCAAGGCCGCCCATCGTACCGACAGCGGCTACCGCGTCTACGGCGATGACGACCTGCACACGCTGGCATTCATCAAGCGCTCACGGGACCTTGGATTTTCACTGGAAGAGGTCGGCAAGCTGCTGACCCTCTGGCAAGACCGCCAACGCGCCAGCGCCGATGTGAAGGCCCTGGCTCGCCAGCACATCGAAGAGTTGAACCAGAAGATCCTCGAACTGGGCCAGTTACGCGACACCCTGCAGGATCTGGTCGAGCACTGTCAGGGCGACCAACGCCCCGACTGTCCGATTCTCAAGAGCCTGGCGTCAGGTTGCTGCGCCGAGCCTGCCCATTCCTGATCGACAGCCCCTTCACCACCAACAAAGTGGTGAGGGGAATGCCGTGGAACAGCAACACCACCGCACCGGGTGTCCACCACGAATAAAACGGCGCGGCGATCAGCATGCCGATGCCGAAACCGGTCATTTGCAGCAGCGTCAGAAAGCTGAAAATCGGCAGGCGCAGATGCTCCGGCTCCCGCTGCAGGCGCGACATCAGTCCGACTTCCGAGAAACCATCCCCCAACCCCGCCGGCAGCGAGAACAGCAGCAGGCCATACAGGGTCTGCTGCTGGAACATCAGAATGAAACCGCAGGACATGAGCAACACGCCGAAGAAAAACCGGCGCTCCAGGTTGATGTTGTCCGAGCCCTTCAGGCGGCTGGCGATGCGCGCACCGATGAACTTGCCGCTGGCCCAGACCGCCAGCATCAGGCCCAAGGTGGTGCTGGCCGACTCAGGGGTCAGCAGTTTTGAAATGATTGGAAAGCCTACGTTGTGTGCGGCACTGCCCAAGGTATCGGCCATGGTGACGGCGAGCATGGCCGCCACCACAGGCGTACCGCGCAGGCCCTGGCGCAAGGCTGGCCATTCACCCTCTCCGTGAGTTGTCCCGGCGTCAGGGGCTTGCGTGGAAAACCGCAGCGGCACGATAAACAGCGCCGCCAGCAGATACGTGACGACGTTCAACGCAAAGACCGTTTCAAAACCAAACGCTGCCACTAACAAGCCGGCCACCAGACTGCCTGCAACCATGGCCGCTGACGAGGCAGACGTAATCCAGGCGTTGGTCTTGAGCAACTGTTCGCTTTTGATCAGGTTGGGTAGCTGGCTGTTAAGGCCTATGGCGAACATCGAGTTGCCAAACCCCAGACCGAAGGCAATGACCGGCAACAGCAGCACTTGCTGGGCAACCGGCAGTACCAGCAACAGACCCAGCAATCCTGCCCGCAACAGATCAAAAACAATCAACGGCATCCGCCCGGCCCAACGGCGATAAAACGCAGTGCCGATCAGGCTGGCGAACACACCCCCGGCCACTCGGCTGGCGAGAAAAATGCCAACGCTCATGGGGCTGTTGCTGAGCAGATAAACGTAGGTGGCCAGGGCGACCATGTTGAGAAAGGCCCCGAAGTCCGAGACCAGACGGGCACTGACAATGAGCCGGGCATTGCGGGTGGAGGTGTTCACATTCAGTCCTGTAGGAGCTGCCGGAGGCTGCGATCTTTTGATTTCGCTTTGGATCCAACAAAAGATCACAGGCTTCGGCAATTTCTACAAGACAATACGCACCCACAAAAAACCCGACTTGCGCCGGGTTTTCGTCAACCGATCACTGCATCCAGGGTGGAGGCGGTTCTTCGGTTTTGCTGGGTGGTGCATCATCCGCCGCGCGCACCGCTTGCTTGCGCTCTTCATCCAGGCGAGCCGCCTCGATCTCGCGAATGACCCCGCCCACGTCGGCCAACTCTTCCGGCTCATCAAACTCACCGGTCAGGATACTGGCCGGGTGCAAGGTGCCGGCTTCATACAACGCCCACATTTCCTTGGCGAACTTGGTCTTCTTCAACTCCGGCGCAAACCGCCCGAAGTAAGAAGCCATGTTGCCCACGTCCCGCTCCAGCATGTTGAACGCGTGGTTATTACCCGCTGCGTCTACTGCTTGAGGCAAATCGATGATCACCGGGCCGGTCGGGGTCAGCAGTACGTTGAACTCGGACAGGTCACCGTGCACCAGACCGGTACACAACATCAGCACGATCTGCGAAATCAGAAACGCGTGATACTCGCGCGCCTGGTCCGGCTCCAACACCACGTCGTTCAAACGGGGTGCGGCATCGCCGTACTCATCGGCAACCAGTTCCATCAACAGCACGCCTTCCAGGAAGTCGTAGGGCTTGGGCACCCGGACGCCGGCACCGGCCAGACGAAACAGCGCCGCCACTTCGGCGTTCTGCCAGGCGTCTTCGGTTTCTTTCTTGCCGAACTTGGAACCCTTGGCCATCGCCCGGGCCTGACGGCTGTTGCGTACCTTGCGGCCTTCCTGATACTCGGCCGCCTGGCGGAAACTTCGTTTATTCGCCTCCTTGTAGACCTTCGCGCAACGTAACTCGTTGCCGCAGCGCACCACATAAACAGCTGCTTCTTTACCACTCATGAGTGGGCGCAGCACCTCGTCGACCAGACCGTCCTCGATCAGGGGTTCAATGCGTTTTGGAGTCTTCATCAGCTTTTATTGTGGGTCCTTTATTACCAAACACGCGAAAGTCATTCGTTATACGGCAATCCACTCGCCGGTGGGAGGGGTTGCCGACCTATGAACGTTCCTATTTACCGCAAGACGTACCGCAGGCTGTACCGCAAGAAGCACACAATGTGCCGGATAAATCTGACAACCCTACGGTTATCGGCCGCCGAAGATCATAGCTCAAGTGCAAGCAAGGGCCTTTAGCACAGACGTTAAGTTCGAGCGCTCGTTCCTTCACAGGATATTTCCCCCTTCCCCTCAATTTCCGCCGCTCATGGCCGATCTCTTTAGAGACAAACATTTTGTCCGACAATCGGATCAACAACGCCACTGACAATCCGGAGCGCGGATGAACATAAAACAAAAATTGACCTGGGCGTTTGCAGTCATTGCCTGCGTACCGGTGATCGTGGTCGCCACACTGGTGGTGCTGAACCTGCGCAGCGATGCGAAAAACGAATTCATTGACGGCAGCGGTCGCGAAATCCGCCAGGTCAGCAACGCCATGCAGCTGTTTTTCGAAGGCATCAGCCAGAACGTTGATTACCTGGCCGCCCAACCGCTGGTCAAAGCGGCGGACGCCAGCGTGAAAAGTCGGGTCGGCGCCAATGCCGGGGACTTGCCGGACAGCGAGCTCGACAAGCAACTGTTCGACCTGTTCGCCAGCCTGGCCGCCAGCCACCCGGCGTACGCCTATGTGTCGTACGGCATGAGCAACGGCGCCTACGCGTTCTGGCCGGGCGATCCGAAAATGTCCAACTACGACCCGCGTGTTCGTCCCTGGTACAAAACCGCCATGGCCAACCCCGGCAAGACCCTGCGCACCGAGGCCTATTACTGGGCCGGCGATGACGCCGTGCTGGTCAGCACCGTGCGTGCAGTCGCCAATCAGCTTGGTGCGCAGGGCGGCGTGGTGAACATCGACGTCTCGCTCAAGCAGCTCACCGAAATCGTCAAGCAGATCAAACTCGGTGAAACCGGCTACCTGATGCTGATGGAGAACAACGGCACCGTACTGGTCGATCCGAAGCAGCCGGAACACAACTTCAAGGCACTGAACAGCCTCGGCGATGGCTACGCGCAATTGGCCAAGGCCGGCAAAGGCCTGGTGGAAGTCGAGCTGAACGGCGAGCGCTACATGGCCAACGTCTGGCCGTCGGAGCAACTGGGCTGGACGTTTGTCGGCCTGATCAAACAAGCCGACGTGATGAGCGCGGCTACCCAACTGACCTGGCTGATCGCGATCATCGCTGCCGTACTGGCTGTATTCTTCGCCGTCGTCGGCGCCAGTTTCGCCAGCCTTATCGTGCGTCCGATCCGCAGCGTCGCCAGCGGCCTGGAAGGCATTGCCCAAGGTGAAGGCGACCTGACCAAAAATCTCGACGTCCGTGGCAAGGACGAAACCGCGCAACTGGCCAGCTGGTTCAACCAGTTCCTGGCGGCCATTCGCACCCTCATCCAAAGCATCGGCGGCGCCGCCACCAAGATCCTCGCCACGTCCCAGAGCTCGACCCGGGTCTCCAGTGACATGGCCGAAGCCGCCGGACGTCAGCGTGAAGCCGTGGACATGGTGTCCACCGCCTTCCACGAAATGGTCGCCACCGCCAACGAAGTGGCCCGCTCTTGCAGCCAGGCCGCAGAGTCGGCGGACAGTGGCCAGCGTCAGGCCCGCGAAGGTCAGCAACAAATCGATGCAGCGGTCACCAGCGTTGATCGCCTGAGCCAGGAAATCGAACAGTCCGCCCAATCGATGCAACAGCTTGAGCGCGACAGCAACGACATTCAGTCGATCCTCGGCACCATTCGTTCAATTGCTGAACAGACCAACCTTCTGGCTCTGAACGCGGCCATCGAAGCGGCGCGGGCAGGCGAACAAGGACGCGGCTTCGCGGTGGTGGCGGATGAAGTCCGGGCGCTGGCCAAACGCACCGCCGACTCCACCGCAGAAATCGACGGTTTGCTAGGTAACCTTGCCAAACGCACCAGCCAGGTCACCCAGCAGATGCATGCGAGCCTGGAGGTATCTCAACAATCGGTCAGCCGTATCGGTGAAGCCCGCAGCAGCTTCGGGTTGATTCGCGAATCGGTCGACGTGATTCGCGACATGAACACGCAGATTGCAACCGCGGCGGAAGAACAGCATCAGGTGGCTGAAGACATCAACCGGCACATCAGCCAGATTCATGGCGATGCGCAGCTGGTGGCCGATCTTGCGAACTCGGCGCGGGTCGATTCGCAGAGCCTGGCGGGCTTGTCGAATGAGCTGGACGGGTTGGTTCGGCGGTTCAGGACGTAAGATCAAAAGATCGTCTGAACGCGGCCCGAGCCTGCGGCAGCTCCTGCATTGAAATGCGATTTCCTGTAGGAGCTGTCGAGTGAAACGAGGCTGCGATCTTTTAACGAGGCAGCCCCATTCTCAACGCTCGATGATCGCCGTCACCCCCTGCCCACCCGCCGCACAAATCGACACCAACCCACGCCCCTTGCCCGCTGCATCCAGCAACTTCGCCAGGTTGGCAACAATACGCCCGCCAGTCGCAGCAAACGGATGCCCGGCGGCCAATGAGCTGCCTTTGACGTTGAGTCGGCTACGGTCGATAGCGCCCAGCGGCGCGTCGAGGCCGAGGCGGGTTTTGCAGTACTCCGGATCTTCCCAGGCCTTCAATGTGCAGAGCACCTGCGCGGCGAATGCTTCGTGGATTTCGTAGTAATCGAAATCCTGCAGCGTCAGGCCATTGCGCGCCAGCAAGCGCGGCACGGCATACACCGGTGCCATCAGCAAACCTTCCGCGCCATTGACGAAATCCACCGCCGCCGCTTCGCCGTCCCGTAGATACGCAAGAATCGGCAAGCCACGTTCCTTCGCCCATTCTTCACTGCCCAGCAGCACCAGCGATGCGCCATCGGTGAGGGGCGTGGAGTTGCCCGCCGTCAGCGTGCCCTTGGCGCTTTTCTCGAACGCAGGCTTCAACGCGGCGAGTTTTTCCAGGGTCAGGTCCGGGCGTAAATTGTTATCGCGCGTCAGTCCAAGAAACGGCGTCATCAGGTCGTTGTGCCAGCCTTCGGTGTAGGACGCGGCCAGTTTGTGATGACTCTCCAGCGCCAACTGATCCTGTTCTTCCCGAGGGATGTTCCAGGTCTGCGCCATCAACTCGCAATGTTGCCCCATGGACAACCCGGTGCGCGGTTCGCCGTTGCGAGGAAACTCGGGGATCAGGTGTTTGGGACGCAGTTGCAGAAAGGTTTTCAGCTTGTCGCCAGTGGTCTTGGCGCGATTGGCCTGCAGCAGAATTTTGCGCAACCCCTCACTGACGCTGATCGGCGCATCGGATGTGGTGTCGACGCCACCGGCAATGCCGCAATCGATCTGGCCCAAGGCAATCTTGTTAGCGACCAGCAGCGCCGCTTCCAGTCCCGTGCCGCATGCTTGCTGGATGTCATAGGCCGGGGTGAGGGGCGACAGTCGCGAACCGAGCACACATTCGCGCGTCAGGTTCATATCTCGTGACAATTTCAGTACAGCGCCCGCAACCACCTCGCCAATGCGCAGCCCATGCAGGTTGTAACGCTCGATCAGCCCCTCAAGCGCTGCCGTGAGCATGGCCTGATTGCTGGCCGTGGCGTATGGCCCGTTGGAGCGGGCGAAGGGAATTCGGTTACCGCCGATGATCGCGACGCGGCGCAGCTGAGTCATGAAAAGCTCCTGATGAAATTGTTTGAAACCAAACCGTTGCCCATGTGGCGGCGGGCTTGTGGCGAGGGGACTTGTCCCCGTTGGACTGCGCAGCAGTCCCGAACTTTAACGCCTGGCGTGTCAGGTACAACAGACTCAAAATCGGGTCGCTTCGCAACCCAACGGGGATAAATCCCCTCGCCACAAAGGCTCACTCCCACAGGGGATGCATTTCAATTGGCGACGTGCTTTCTCCTGAAAGTCCTGCAACAAACTAATCTGCTGTGATCAAGCGTAGGCCTTATCTCGTGGATCGAACGACTGATCGCCATTCGTGGTCCACACTTTGAACCCCAGCTACTGGAGAGCGTTCCATGTCTGACCGCTATATCGACTTCGCCAATTCGTCCATCGGCCATCGTCTGGTCGGTGCCATGGGTCTGCCGGCTCCCGTCCGCCTTGAGCGCTGGCAAGCGGGCCGGCTGCGGCCTGTGGAAGGGGCACTGTTGATTGGCGGCGGCCCGCTGACAGCGAAAATCAACGCCTTCGCCAACCGTCTGACCGACGCGATCTATAGCTACGGCACCGAGCCTTCAACGGCCACCGCGTGGATTCCCGGCCACGGCCCAAAACTCAAGGCCGTGGTGTTCGACGCCAGTGATCTGGTGCACACCGATGAGCTAAAACAGCTGCGCGAGTTTTTCCAGCCACTGATGAAAAACCTCGACCACAGCGCCCACCTGGTTATCCTCGGTCGTGCCCCCCAGAGCCTGAGCGACCCGTTCGCCGCCAGTGCCCAACGTGCCCTGGAGGGTTTCAGTCGATCCCTGGCCAAGGAACTGCGCAGCGGCGGCACTCTGCAACTTATCTACGTGGGCGAAGGCGCCGAGGATCAGCTCGAAGGGCCGCTGCGGTTTTTCCTCTCGCCTAAAAGTGCCTTCGTGTCCGGCCAGGTCATACGCTTGAACGCCTGCGACACCCCCGTGACAGACTGGACCCGCCCGCTGGCAGGACGCAAAGCACTGGTGACCGGCGCGGCGCGCGGGATCGGCGCCTCCATTGCCGAAACCCTGGCCCGTGACGGTGCCGACGTCGTGTTGCTCGACGTCCCCCCGGCAAAAACCGATCTCGAAGCCCTCGCCGCACGTCTCGGTGGACGCAGCATCACCCTGGATATCTGCGCCGAAGATGCCGCCGCACAGTTAATCGAACAACTGCCCGATGGCATCGACATCGTGGTGCACAACGCGGGCATCACCCGGGATAAAACCCTGGCCAACATGACGCCAGAATTCTGGGACGCGGTGCTCGCGGTCAACCTCAACGCGCCACAAGTCCTGACCAAAGCATTGCTCGACAGCGGCACCCTGCGCGACAACGCACGCGTGATCCTGCTTGCGTCCATCAGCGGCATCGCCGGCAATCGCGGGCAAACCAACTACGCGGCCAGCAAGGCCGGATTGATCGGACTTGCCGAAGCCTGGGCGCCGCTGCTCAGTGAACGCGGCATCAGCATCAACGCCGTGGCACCGGGCTTTATCGAAACCCAGATGACCGCCCACATCCCCTTCGCCCTGCGCGAAGCCGGACGGCGCATGAGCTCGCTGGGCCAGGGCGGTCTGCCGCAAGACGTCGCCGAAGCGGTCGCCTGGCTGGCGCAACCCGGCACAGGCGCGTTCACCGGACAAGCATTGCGCGTCTGCGGGCAAAGCGTTTTGGGGGCATAGTCATGATCACCGATTGGCACACACTCAACAGCGAACCTGGTCTGTCCGAGCTGTATGTACGGGCGGCGACACGACGCAAAATTACCGGCACCACCCTCCCCGACTCGGGACTGCGCTGCTGGGTCGATGTCGATCAGAAACGGTTGGCGGCTTATCGCAACGTCTGCGGATTCACCGACAACGCTCTATTACCGCCGACCTACCCGCACATCCTCGCGTTCGCCTTGCAGATGCAACTCCTCACCGCCAAGGAATTCCCGTTCCCGCTGCTCGGCTTGATCCACCTGAGCAACCGCATCCGCGTGTTGCGCCCAATGGGCGGCGTAGGCCGCGTGCGAGTCAGCGTACAAGTGCAGAACCTGCAACCTCACGCCAAAGGCGCAACCTTTGACGTCGTTACAACCCTGGACGATCAACTGGGGCCGTTGTGGGAAGCCGAAAGCCAAATGCTGTGTCGCGGCGTCAAGCTCGAGGGCGAACCGGTTGAAGACGTACTGACACCGTCATTGACCATGACCCAAGTCGCCCAATGGAAAGCCCCCGCCGACATCGGCCGGCAATACGCCAAAGTCTCCGGCGACTACAACCCCATCCACCTCAGCGCCGTCAGCGCCAAACTCTTCGGCTTCCCGACCGCCATCGCCCACGGCTTGTGGAACAAGGCACGCACCCTCGCAGCACTCGCCGATCACCTACCCACAGCGAACGTCGAAATCGCCGTGCAATTCAGGAAACCGGTGCGACTGCCCAGCGAAGTGACACTCCTGGCGAGCCCGGCGGGTTCCAGTGGAGATTTTCAGTTACTGGGCACGGGGGATCTTGAGCACATGGTTGGGCATTGGCGACCGGTTGCATGAAGATCAAATCGATGCAGTGAGAGGTGGAGTTTTTTCCGGAAGTCATTCGAGCCTGATCAATCGCCATCGCGAGCAGGCTCACTCCTACAGGGGATTGAGTACATTCGCGAAATCAGGTCGGTTGTTCGGGCGCCATCGCGGGCAAGCCTTGCTCCCATATTGGGTTGAGTACATTCGCGAAATCAGGTCGGCTGTCAGGCCGCCATCGCTGGCAAGCCAGCTCCCACAGTGGATCTGGTGCATCAGCGGGATCAGTTTGCCTCTCAGTCCCCCATCATCGAAACACCGCCCGCAACTCGCCGTTGCCTCTCACCACTCAAGGCCGAGCGTTAGCTCGCCGTCGCCCTTCACCACTCAAGGCCGAGCGTTAGCTCGCCTGAAAGCTTTTGATCTTGATCTGGCTTTTGATCTACCCGCCCCTTCGGGAGGCCGAGTGGAGGTGTTCATCTGGGGGGCAGGCGCGAAGCGCCGTGCGGCGAAGCCGCACACATCGAGAGGAGGTCGTCGCGAAGCAGACCGTAGGCGATGCCCCCAGATGGACACCGGAGCGAGGGAACACCGAGCTTTAGCGAGGTGCCGTACGCCGGGGCGAGCCTTTTTGGGTACTTTTTTGGCGTTTGAAAAAAGTGCCTCGCCGTAAGGGCGAAACCCCAAGCCGCCGTTACCGCAGAAACGGATATACCCCCCACCCAACACCCCATGGTCGGCCCACAGGCCGCCACGCCCAAATTACAACTATCACTAAGGTGTTTGAACCAAAAACCCCCACCCCACCCCTCTGATTTAAAAAGAAAAACCCACCTCCCCCACCCCCCGGAAAAAGGCATTAATACCAACTGCAGAATGGCATTCCAAAGCCCCCCCAGCTGTCATGCAAACAACGGACGAAGACACCGTCGGCAACAGAAACCGACAGGCCATCGAAAACAACAAACGTTGGTGCAAGGAATACCCCCATGACCACAAACATCTGGCGCACATCAGCAATCGCAATAGCCCTCTCCCTCACCGTAGGCCTAAGCGCCTGCAGCAGCGGCGGTGGCGGCCACCACAGCAGCTCCGACAGCTCATCCCCTGACAGCGCAGCAGGCGCAGGAGGCTCCGGCGACTCAGCCGGCACTGGCGGATCAGGTGGATCCAGCGGCGACACCGCAGGCACAGGCGGCACCGGAAACACCGACGGAGGCACAGCGGGCACAGGCGGCACTGGCGGAACCGGAGGCACAGGCGGTACTGGCGGCACGGGCGGCGGCACCACCGCCCCCACCAATCCAACCAACCCCACAGACCCCACCAACCCGACCAACCCCGGCACAACCCCACTGGTCACCACCACACTGCTCCAGGACGTCGGCAAAACCGTCAGTGGCGCAGGTGACGGCGTCGGCCAGATCGGCGACTCCCTGAGCACCGTCCCCGTTGCAGGCGGCATCGTCCAAAGCGTCGCCAACACCACCGGCAACGTCGTCACCACCCTGGGCGATGGCGTGGCCAACGGTGTCGGCAAACTGGGCACCGATCCCAACGGCCTGGGCGTCACAGCGTCATCAGTCGGTGGAGTGGTACAGGACGTCGGCAACGGCGTATCCGACGTCAGCGGCAAACTCGCCACCGCCACCAACAGCATCCCGGTAGTCGGCGGCGTCGTGACAAAAGTCACCCCGGTACTCGATGGCGTCGGTGAAAAAGTCACCATGCTCGGCGACACCTTGAGCACAGCCACCACGACCGGCCCATTGGGTTCAGTCACCAAAGAAGCCGGCAACAAACTGGTGCCCGTGATCGCCCTGGTCGAGAGCACCACCGACAAGGTGGGCAGCGCCACCGGACTGGGTGACCCCCTCAACGGCATCGTCAAGAAAGTCGGCGACACCGTCGACGGCGTTGGCAACAAAGTCACCCTGGCCGGCAACGGCAACGCATTGACCAACACCGTCGGCGGCGCCTTGAGCAACACCGGCACAGCGGTCGGCAAGGCCGGCGGACTGGTTGCCAACGGCACCGGTTCAGGCACCGGAGGCGGCCTGGGTGGCACCGGATTGCTGCAAACCGTCGGCGGCGCAGTAGTCAATGTCGGCAGCGGATTGAACGCTGGCAACACCAATGGCCTGGTCAGTGCAGGCGGTGTCACGGCCGCGTCTGCAGGCAGTCTCGTCGCCTCCGTCAACACCGCGCTCGGCGGTTCCGGCGCACCCAACACCGCCGCCACCGCCCCCTTGGCCAACCTCGGCAACGCGGTGGGCAGCGGCTTGAATCCGGTCACGACTGCCGTCACTGGCCTGACCCAAAACATCGGCACAGCGACGGGCCTGGGCGCCCCGGTCAACGGGCTGACGACCCAGGTCGGCGGCGCGGTGGCCAACCTCGGCAGCACCATCGCAACCAGCACACCGAACCCCGTCATAACGTCCGTCGGCAACACCGTGACCACCGTGGGCAGCACCGTCGGTGCCGTGGGCACACTGGTCACTGGCGGCGCTGGCGACACTGGCACAACCGGGGGCCTTGGCGGCTTGCTGGGTGGCCTGACCGGAAAAGTGAGCGGCAAGAATCGTTGATATTGCACCCGGCCGATTCGACGGCCTTATCTACAGCGCCTACGCTTGGTTGAAGGCGGAAGATTCGAAGGAGTCTTCCGCTTTTTCTTTGGAACATGAAGATCCAGGCGAAGTAGTAAATTGAACATGGAGTGTCCTATGCGCGTCTTGGCTAGCCTGCTGTTTTTGACCGTCAGTTCATGCGTTCTCGCCGACACCCTTCCCAGCTTCCTCAACAGCAACGAAACCAACCGCAACCTTCCCGTGCCGAACCTCCCGGCCGACGCATACCGCCCTACCACGGCAGCGCCCTCGGTGCCCGAACCCGGTGCAGCCCAAAATCAGCCGTTGATGATGAACACCCGCGTCAACCTCAAGACCGTGCAGATCGAAGGCGGAACGATTTATCCGCTCAGCGAGCTCGCCACGCTCTACCAGCCTTCGCTAGGCCATGAAACCAGCCTCGCCGATCTCATCGAAGCGACCCGCAGCATCACCCGTCGTTATCAACAGGATGGCTACCTGCTGTCCTACGCATTCCTGCCGCAGCAAACGTTCAGCAATGGGGTGGCCCGAGTGGTGTTGGTAGAGGGCTATATCAAGGACTACCAATTGCAGGGTGACATCGGACGGGTCAAAGGCCTGCTCGACAAACTGGTGGCCAAACTGCAGGGCGAACGTCCGCTGACGCGCAAGACCTTCGAACGCTACACCACGCTGATGAGCCGCATCCCCGGCGTGACATTGCAGGCGCAGGTGCCGCCGCCGGGCACCACCGATGGCGCGGCTTACCTCGTCGCCCAGGCCAGTCGCAAACCGTTCACCAGTACCCTGAGCACCACCGAGAACAATCGCAACAGTCTCCAGGCGCTGCTCGGTGTCAGCAGCAATTCCCAGACGGCCATGGGCGAACAATTGAGCCTCAGCGGACTGTTTCCACCGGGGGACGATCACGAGCGTTACTACCGCCTGGACTACAACCAGCTCCTCAATGCCGAGGGCACGCAACTGGCGCTGTCAGCCTCGCGTTACCGCGCCGATCCCGGCACCAACGTATTGACCGACAACGGACTGGAACTCAAACCACACCGCGAAAACGATCGCTATTCCATCGGTTTCAGCCACCCGCTCATTGCCTCGCCCAACGAACTGCTCAGCGCCGGCGCGAGGTTGTACGCGGTCAACGACAAGACCCGCTATCAGGTCGTCGGTTTTCCGCTGAGCGTCGACATCAACAGCGACATCCGCGCCCTGGCTTTCGAAAGCGACTGGCGCAAAGCCGATGCCAAACAACTGCGCATCATCAGCGGTGGCGTGTACCAGGGCATCGACGGCATGGGGGCGAAAACCAACAACAGCGATCTCGACCTGGACTTCTTTCGACTGCGGTTATCCGGTGTGCAGAGCGACAGGTTTTTCGAGAACTGGCAGGGTGTTCTTTCCGGCGCGTTGTACTGGAGCGACGACACCCTGCCCGACAGCGAACGCGCCGTGTTCGGCGGGCAAAACTTCGGCCGTGGCTACCCCGATGATCAGGCTTCCGGAGACAAGGGTTGGGGCGTGGCCTATGAAGTGAACTACAGCTTTAATCGCGATTGGAATTGGGTGCGGACAGTGCAACCGTACGTGGTGCTGGACCGTTCGAAAACCTGGTTCAATGAGCTGCCTGTCAAAGGCAGCAATCTGTCATCGGCGGCAGTGGGACTGCGATTTGGCGACGCCAAGTACTACAACATTGCCCTGGAAGCAGCCAAGCCGATGTCGGACGAAGCGTTGGACACGTTCAACCGCAAACCGAGGTACAGCATCAGTTTCAGTTATCAATTGTGAGGTTGAATGCGTACTCGCGTAGGAGCTGCCGCAGGCTGCGATCTTTTGATCTTGTTTCTAATGCAAGATCAAAAGATCGCAGCCTTCGGCAGCTCCTACAGTGGATTTGTGTTCAGTTGGTGACCTGGTACAACTGAGGCTGTGGAAACAGGTTATTGAGCGTCTCCAGCAACCGTACGTGATAGATCGGCTTGCGAAACAGGTCGAGTACCTGAAGGCGCAGCATGTCGCTGACATCCTCCATGTCCGCGTGCCCGGACGTGACGATCACCGGCAGATGCTGGCGTGAAGTGTGCTCGCGCAGGCGCTTGATCAGCGACATGCCGCTTTCCTCCGGCATGCGCAGATCAGTAATTACCAAGGCAATATCAGGATGGCGGGTCAGGTGATGCAGGGCGAGTTTGACTGACGTTGCCGTAAAGCAACAGAAGCCCTCGCCCTCCAATAGTTCAGCCAGCTCCAGCAGTGCATCCTCTTCGTCGTCGACCAAAAGCAACTGCTGGCGTGGCATTGAAATGACTGTCATAGGGTGTTCCGAAACCAATGGACCAGGTTGAACCACGGTAGCTCATAAACATTAGATCGACAGGTCAAGTTGCTGGTGTTGCAGGACGAGCCTTAACAAGCGCGTCCTTGAGACCGGTAAAAATATCAGTCACCTCTTTTGATATCGGGGTAATGAACACCACAATCACGGCCGCAACCATCGCCGCCACAATCGCATACTCGATCGCCGAAGCCCCTTCAGTGCTTTCAAAAAACACGCGAACTTTCACATACAGTTTGAGGAACATCTGACAACTCCTTGGGCCCTCGGGCGCCGGTATCACGGGCGATGACATGATTGCTCCGTGCCACCAGAGCATTGTCAACAAACCCGACCCCAGCAACTGTAAGAACGGATTAATCACTAAGTATTAGTTCTGTTTCTGGCGCCAGGAAAAACCCGTCATTTCGGCCACTTCGCAAACTTTGCCAGATATTTTCACCGAGGCTAATGGCGTTTCGCCCTAGCTGCGCTACCGTCAAATAGCGAAATAGTTGGAATGTTCATAGCTGCCTGAGCACGGATTACACCGTCTGGATAACGGTCAATTCTTGCAGCAGGAAAGGGAGAGCCGTCATGAACAGTCGCTTCACCATGGGCCTGGCCGGGCTACTGCTTATAGGCGCCGGCGTTGCCGGATACTGGGGTTTGATGCTCAGCCGTACCCCCGTTGCCGAACCCGTCGCCACGCCAAGTGCTGGCATCACCCTCGAAAAAACCGTCGCCACCGCCGAAGACCAGACCCGCCAACCGGTGGTCGACCTGGTGCACGACGTTGCGCCCTTCACGCCATTGACCGCCGCCGATCTGGCCGTGGAAAAACTTCGCAGCGCCCCGGCGGGCAGCCTGAGCAGCATCGAGCAAGCCGTCGGCCGCACGCCTTGGCGTTCACTCAGTGCCGGCACCTGGCTGAGCGAAGACAGCTTCGAAGCCGGTGGAACACTGGCGCGCATGATCCACAGCAACGAGCGTGCGCTCGCGGTGGCGGTCGACGAAGTGATCGGTGCTGCCGGTCAGTTGGCACCGGGGGACTACGTCGATGTGCTGCTGTTCTTGCCCCAGGGTGCGAGCAACCTGCAACAGTCGGCACAGATCGTCGTCCCGGCCATGCGCGTGCTCGGCGTTGGCGATCAACTGGGCCTGACCAATGACGGCAAGCCGGCATCCCCCGCCCTGACCGCCGAAGAAAAAATCAAACAGGAACAACGCAAGATTGCCGCGCGAACCGTGCTGCTGGCGGTCCCGGAACCGCTGGTGAGCCGATTGATGCTGGCGACACAAGTCGGCACCTTGCGTCTCGCAGTGCGCAGCGCAGAAGAGCAGCGCCTGGCCAAATACTGGGCTGGAGAAAACGACGCGTCAGGGCATCTCGATGCGGCGAACAGCAGCCTGTTTCAGTTCACCCAACTGGCATTGGGTGGCGCGCCTAAGACACCCGTCGGCAACCCTGTTCGCACCGCTGCAACCCGCCCTGCGGTGGAAATCATTCGCGGTAATCAGGTTACGCAACAAACCCCATGATCGAGCAAGGATAGCTACATGCCCAGTCGTTCCATGCTGCCGTTCTACCCGTTGCTCGGTTGCTTGATGTTGTCGACGGCGCCTGTCGAAAACAGCTTCGCGGCTGCCAGCAATTGCACCGCACTGAATCCGTTACCCGCCGTTCTGGAGGTGGGCGAAGGCTTGCAACAGGAGCTGCAATCGCCAGTGGCGATCACGCGACTGGCGGTAGGCGATCCGAAAATCGCTGACGTGCGCACCACGGGCAACAGTGGTTTTCTGCTGACAGGTGTCGCACCCGGCGCGACCAGTTTGATGGTCTGGACCGCCTGTTCCACGTCGCCCCGCCAGACCATGGTGTTCGTTCAGGGCAAAGCGACCGCCGCGCTCACCGCCGCCACATTGCCCTCCGAAGACGAACAGCTGCCCTCTCAAGTGCAGACCGACATCCGCTTTGTAGAAGTCAGTCGGACCAAACTCAAGGAAGCGTCGACCTCGATTTTCGGCACCCGCGGCAACTTCCTGTTCGGCGCGCCCAGAACCTTGCCGACGATTGACGGTGTGGTCCAGCCCCGACTGCCAGTGGACAACGGCCAGTTCAACATTTCATGGATCGGTGGCAAAACCATGGTGATGATCAACGCCCTGGAAGGCAGCGGCTTTGCCTACACCCTGGCGCGCCCAAGCCTTGTAGCGCTGAGTGGCCAGAGTGCGAGCTTCCTGGCCGGTGGCGAAATTCCGATCCCGGTGCCCAGCTCCGGCAGTGACAACGTCTCGATCGAGTACAAGGAGTTCGGCATCCGCCTGACGCTGACCCCAACGATTGTCGGGCGCAATCGCATTGCCCTGAAAGTCGCGCCTGAAGTTAGCGAGCTGGATTACAGCAACGGCGTGAACATCGCGGGCACGGTTGTGCCGGCGCTGACCGTGCGTCGCACCGACACCAGCATCGCCCTGGCCGATGGCGAAAGCTTCGTGATCAGCGGCTTGATCAGCACTCGCAACAGTTCCCAGGTGAATAAATTTCCGGGCCTGGGCGATATCCCGATCCTCGGGGCTTTTTTCCGTGATCAGAACATCAACCGCGAAGAACGCGAGCTGCTGATGATCGTCACCCCGCACCTCGTTCAGCCGTTGGCGGCGAACGCGCAATTGCCCTCGCTGCCGGGCGAGAAACTGCGCAACTACGACCCGAATTTCTATCGCATGTACTTTCTCGAAAACGGCAACTTCGATAAACGCAGCGGGTTATCGCAATGAGCCAGAACCTGAGTCAGACCTTCCTGGCGATCACGCGCAACAGCACCGATCTTGAGTGGCTGCAAGGCGCCCTCGCCCCGTTGGGGCAGGTGGTCAGTGCAGGCGGGGGCAGCCTCGACGAGCTGTTGGCGCTGGTCGACGTCACCTTTGCCAGCCTCGTCTTCGTCGGCCTCGACCGCGAACACGTGGTGGCCCAAAGCGCGTTGATAGAAGGCGCACTGGAAGCCAAACCGATGCTGGCTATCGTGGCGTTGGGCGACGGCATGGACAACCAGTTGGTGCTCAACGCCATGCGTGCCGGTGCACGGGATTTTGTCGCGTATGGCTCGCGCTCCAGCGAAGTCGCAGGGCTGGTGCGGCGCTTGAGCAAACGCCTGCCACCCGTGGCGCCCAACACTCAACTGGGTGGCCTGACAGTGCTTTACGGGATTCAAAGCAATGCGGACGGCGCGCTGCTGACCACCCACCTGGCGCAAGTCGTACAAAAAAGCGGTCAGCAGACGCTGTTGCTGGACCTGGGATTGCCCCGGGGTGACAGCCTGGCGCTGCTCGGGCTGGAGAGCTCGTTTCACTTCGGCGATGCCTTGCGGCATCTGCGACGCCTGGACACGACGCTGATCGACAGCGCCTTCACCCGGTGTGACGTCGGGCTGCGGATCCTCGCGTACGCCGGTAACGATGAACCGCTGGAGCACACCAGCGCCGCTGAGTTGTACATGCTGCTCAGCGCCCTGCGCCAACACTTCCAGCACATCGTGGTGAACCTCACCGGACAACCGGACAGTGAAGCGCTGCGCACCTTTGTCAGCCACTGCGACAAGCTGCTGTGGTACACCGATCAGAACGTGCTCGACTGCCGTCGCAACCTCGCAGTACTCAATCTCTGGCGCGAAAAAGGCATGAAGCTCGACCACTCGAAATTGCTGGTGGACCGCTACCTGCGCAACGTCGCACCGGACGCCGAGACCCTGAGCAAGAGTTTCGCGATGGAGACCATTGCCACCCTCGCCTACAGCCCTGAGGTGCGGCTCAACGCCAAAAACCAGGGCATGACCCTGTTCGAACTGGCCCCACGCGAAGCCCTGACCCAAAGCCTGCGCACCCTGGGTGAACGCCTGGCCAAACGCTCCGAAGGCCTGGCCAAACCTAAAACAGGCTGGTTCAACCGACTGAGGGGTGCTCAATGAGCAGTGAAAAACTCTTCGGTGCGCCAACGCGCGGACCGGTCGGCAACACCGACCACGAAGGCCTGAAGCTGGTGCTGCACCGGTACATCATCGATGCCATCGAAGAGTCCGGCAAAAACCTGCTGGAAGGTTCCCGTCAGGTGCTGTCGCAGTTCGTGATCGACAAGATCGCTGAATACATTGCCCGACTGCACCTGGCGATTTCCCGTTATGAGATGGAGCGTCTGGCCGAAGAAATCGTCGACGAACTCACCGGCTTCGGCCCGCTCGAAGTGCTGCTGCGCGATCCGGCGGTGACCGAGATTCTGGTCAACGGCCCGCACCGGGTGTTCATTGAACGCGACGGCGTGTTGCACCAGAGCGATCTGCGGTTTATCGATGCACATCACGTCGAGCGCGTCATGCAACGCATCCTCGCGCCCCTCGGTCGACGCCTCGACGAGTCCTCGCCCATGGTCGATGCACGGCTGCCTGACGGCAGTCGGGTCAATGCGATCATTCCGCCGATTGCCCTCGACGGTCCGTGTTTGTCGATTCGGAAATTCCGCAAAGACATGCTCAAAAGCTCGGACCTGATGGCGATGCAAACCATCGATCAGGCGATCTTCGATTTCATCCAGGAAGCCGTGGGCAGGCGCTGCAATATTTTGATCAGCGGCGGCACCGGTACCGGCAAGACCACGCTGCTGAACATTCTCAGCCAACTGATCAACCCTCACGAGCGTCTGGTCACCATCGAAGACGTTGCCGAATTGCAGCTGGGCCATCCACACGTTGTGCGCCTCGAAACGCGACCGCCAAACGCCGAAGGACACGGTGAAGTGAAAGCCAGCGATTTGATCCGCAACGCACTGCGGATGCGCCCGGACCGGATCATCCTCGGCGAGATTCGGGGCGTCGAAGTGGTCGACGTCCTCACCGCCATGAACACCGGCCACGACGGTTCCATGAGCACCGTGCACGCCAACAACGCACAAGATGCACTGTTGCGCCTGGAGACGCTGGTGGGCCTGACCGGGCGCACGATTGCCGAACGCACGCTGCGGCAAATGATCTGCGCAGCACTGGACGTGGTGATCCAGCTGACGCGCATGCCCGATGGTCGCCGCTGCGCCAGCGAAGTCGTCGAAGTGGTGGGTATTCGCGAAGACGTGTACGTCACCAACACCCTTTTCCGGCTTGATCGACGCACCGGTTTCGGCTTCCTGCGCGAGGCGGTCAATCCCGCTGGCGACAAGCTGCGCCGCGAGTCGGCCTTGCCGCACAACTGACCGCGAGGCGCCTGCCCATGATCGGCCCTCTGATGCTGTGCCTGATGTGCGTGTTGCTGCTGACGTTTTCGATTCGCCTGTTTTACCAGGGCCTGCGCAAGACAGGCACAGAACGGGTACTCAATCGGCTGGCTCAGGGTCAGCCGGAACTGGAGCCGGCCAAAAGATCCTGGACCGGGCTGGAGCGGGCCTTTTTGCGTGCGGGGCTTGGCCGCCCGACAGAGAAACTGGGCCTCTGGCTGGCGCTGTGGGCCATGTCGATGTTGCTGGGTTTTGCGGTGGCGAGCTGGAGCGGATTCTTCCTCTTGCTGGTACTGCCGCCATTGGCTTTACGGGTGTACGTCTCCTGGTGCTATCGCCGGCGAATTCGCCGAATCGTAGAACAACTGCCACAGCTTCTGGACCACACCGTGCGCAGTCTCAAATCCGGTCGCACCCTCGCAGATGCGGTCATGGGCGCCATCGACGTCAGCGAAGATCCACTGAAAGCTGCCATGGGACGGGTCCAGCGCAACGTGCAACTGGGCGTGAGCCTGCCGGAAGCGGTGAGCGATTTTGCCGAATTGTATGAGCAGGACGAACTGCGCATGTTCGCCCTCGGGCTGAAGGTCAATCACCGCTACGGTGGCAACGCGAGTGAGCTGCTGGAAAACCTCATCAAACTGATCCGCGAACGCGAACAGGGCGCCCGGCAACTGCGCGCACTCACCGGCGAAACCCGCATGACGGCCTGGGTGCTGGGGTCGTTACCGGTAATCCTGGTGAGCTACTTCATGCTGGTCAATCCTGGCTACATGCTTGGCATGTGGAACGACGCAGGGGGCCGGCAAATGCTCATGATCGCCGCCAGCCTGCAAATCATGGGCTGCCTGGTGCTCTGGCGTATGTTAAGGAGCATTTGATATGGCCACGGCACTGATCATCAGTTCGCTGCTACTGCTCGCCGCCATGCTGCTGGTTGTGGGCGATCTGTTTGCGCGTCACCGTCGGGAACGCCAGATCAACCAGCGCTTGCATGGCCAGATGGTGCGCGACAATCGCTTAGGCAGTTGGCTACGCGTGCTCGGCGACAGCAAGCTGGGACAGCGCAGCGTCAGCCTCGACAATGAAACCCAAGTGCTGCTCAACCGCGTTGGATGGCGCCGCGCCCGGCAGCGCTCGATCTTTGCGGCCTTGCAGGTCGGCACGCCGCTGTTGGTGGCCGGGCTGGTCTTCCTGGCGCAAGAGTTGTTTTATCCCCAGGTGAAGACGCACTGGATCGCGCCATTCTTCGGGCTGGGCATCGGTTACCTGCTGCCAAAACGCTTGCTGGCCTATGCGGCCAAACGACGCCAGAAACAGATCGCCGTGGAGATTTCCACACTCATTCCACTGCTACGGATCTTGTTCGAATCGGGGATGGCCGTGGAGCAGGCCCTGCGCGTCTTGAGCACCGAAGCCCGGAAACTGTTGCCGCAGGTGACTCAGGAACTGAGCCTGATTCTGGCCCGGGTGGACTCGGGTCTGGAGCTCGGGCAGGAATTGAACAAGGCAGCCAATGTGTTGGCCATCGATGAATTCACCGACACCTGCATCATCCTTCAGCAACTGATCCAGCAAGGCGGCGGTGCGATGAAATCCCTGCTCTCGCTCAAGCAGTTGCTCGACGATCGACGCCTGACCAACCTGCAGGAATACATCTCGAAAATGTCGGCCAAGATGTCGGTGGTGATGATGATATTCCTGTTCCCCGCTTTGTTGATTGTGCTGGCAGGCCCGGGATTTACCGCCATCGCCCGCGCGTTCGCGTCCTGAAGAGGTTCTTGATGAAAATACTGTTCGCTGCCCTGAGCCTGCTGATGCTGAGCGGGTGCGCCACCAACGGCCAAGCGCCCTGGTCGGCCCTGACCACCTCGAGCTGCGCTAAACCCAGCGCCGATCAGGAGCTGGCACTGAACCTGGCCGATGACATGGCCAAGGACGGCAAGCTGCACGCCAGCCTCGCCAACCTGCAAAACCTGCCGGACAACCTGGCCGATGTGCGACTGCGCAAAGCCCGGGTCTACCGCTTGCTGGGACGCAGCGAAGCGGAGCCGTTGTACCGCAGCCTGCTCGGCAGTTGCCGTGCTGCCGAAGCCGAGCACGGCTTGGGGCAACTGGCGGCAGCACGTGGCGACAACGGCCTGGCCCAGGCACATCTGCAGCGAGCGGCGCGACTGTCGCCGACCGACGAAAAAATCCGCAACGACCTGGGCGTGGTCTATCTCAACCAGCTACGCCTGGACGACGCCCGCTTCGAATTCCTCACCGCCATCGAGCTTAAACAGAGCGATCAACTGGCGGCCGTCAATCTGGTGGCGTTGCTGATTTACCAGGACAACTGGCAGCAAGCCGGCGAAGTGGTCAGCCGTGCCGGCCTGAGCCCCGAACAGTTCAGCGACGCCCAGGCCCGCGCCGAAAAACTCAAAACCCCCACCACCCCGCGTCCGTCCAGCAGCGGCCAGGTGGCGATCGTTACCGACGTCACGAAGTAGTGGCCAGGAGAACAAAATGAAGCTGATCCTTCTGTGCAGCCTGGGCCTGCTAAGCCTCCCAGCCCATGCCCTCGACCCCGGCCCCTCATCACCTCAACAACAGGAAACCGAAGGCTGGCTGACACTGCAAAGCCGAAACCAGGCCGCCTCCCACACGCCACAAACCGCCTCGGCGGCCGAACGGGAAAAAGCCATGGCGCGGTTCCTGAAAAGCTTCGAGCACGAGATACCGGATTTTTATGGACAGGACACGGCGGGGACGGTGGAGGGGAATTGATGCGCGCAGTTGCTGGCCACCCCAATTCCTGTGGCGAGGGAGCTCGCTCGCGCTGGGTGGCGAAGCCGCCCCAAAATGATAGCGACTGCTGCGCACTCCAGCGGGACGGTGCGACGATTCGACAATCCTCCTCACCACAAAAACTCATCGTTCAGTCTCGGGGATCAAGGTTGTCCAGAGCCTGATTCACCGCCAGATCGGCCAGCATCACCACCTGTTGAAAACCCAACAGCATGCTGCGTTGCGGCCCATCCAGAAAGGTCGCGAAATCACTGGCCATGATGCTTGCCGATGCCAGGGATTCGCAGGCATTTGCCAGCAGGCTTTCGGTGTCCATGTCCGCGACGATTGCGTACATTTTGCTGGGGCTATGGGGTTTTGAGTTTTTCAGAATGGCGGCTTTGAGGTCGCGGTGGGATGCGGTGGTAGTGGTTGATTCAGGGGGATTGGGGGTTGGTTTTGGCATGGCAGTTCTCCGTCTAGGGTGAAGCTGCTCCTTTCGGTTTCCATACGAAGGGTGGCAGCTGTACGCAGGCTGGAAACCCGGGCAAACGGTAACCCGACAGACTCGAAGTCTCCCGCGCACAGCCGCCATAACACGCAGTGCACACTTTAGAAGTGCGCAAGCATACGTCATAAGAGGCTATTTCGTTTACACATCAGGGTTTCCAGTCCTGACCGCTGAATAAGCAGCGACGGCCAGAGACTAGACATGGAGCTTCCGAAGGCCAAGCTTAAACACCTGTGGGAAAAACCGCGAAAAACGAAACACTCGTAGGCGCTTTGTGTAGGAGCTGCCGCAGGCTGCGATCTTTTGATCTTTTAGTGGCGCGATGCAGAAAGATCAAAAGATCGCAGCCTGCGGCAGCTCCTACCGGTGTTTTATCTAAAGTAATTGGCTGGTTTTCATGACGCCATCGCAAGCAGGCTCACTCCTACAATGGATCGAGTGCATCTGCATGAATCAGGTCGGCTGTCAGGCCGCCATCGCCGGCAGGCCAGCTCCCACAGGGATCGGGTACATCCGCATGAATCTGGTCGGTCAATCGGCCGCTATCGCGAGCAGGCTCACTCCTACAATAGATCGAGTACATCTGCATGAATCAGGTCGGCTGTCAGGCCGCCATCGCCGGCAGGCCAGCTCCC